>JAGCPW010000060.1 GCA_017965495.1 Eubacterium sp.
TACTGCCAAACAGATTCCTTACATTCCTTGATGAAAGGCTCCATTCCGTACTCTTCTATTTGCTCTTTGCCGTCTAGTCCTAGTTTCTTCTCAACTTCAAGCTCTACTGGAAGACCGTGTGTATCCCAACCAGCCTTACGAGGCACAAACTTGCCCTTCATAGTCTGGTAACGAGGAATCATATCCTTTATTACACGAGTAAGAACGTGTCCAATATGTGGCTTTCCATTAGCCGTAGGTGGACCATCGTAGAAAGTATAAGTCTCCCCATCCTTTCTAGTGTCCATACTCTTCTTAAACACGTTGTTCTCTTCCCAGAACTTAACCGTATTCTTTTCTCTGTCCACAAAATTCAAATTAGTTGAAACCTTGTTATACATTTTTTCTCCTCCTAAAATGCTAGGTTATCCTTGTCCGGTCCAAAGACCTTAATAATCAAAAAGCCTCCGTCCTGTAAAAGGACGAAGGCAAACTTCGCTATACCACCTTATACAGCATACTCAAGGAATTTCCTATTTATATGTGTCCCTGATAACGGTGGGACTCCGTCAGTGCCTACTAGGGCTAACCCTTTCGGACTGCAACTCCAGAGTGATATTCACTATACAACTACTCTTATTCGGCTCTCACCACCCCGAATTCGCTTAAATTTCGCTCATATAGCTACTGTCTCTTTCTCAGTCTTTAGTTATTAAGTTAACGCGCAAACATCGATAAATACTAATGTTTAACACCACACTATTTTAGTAGAAATAACAAATATTGTCAATAAATAATAATAAAGTGCTAAATATACTCCACTGGCAGTGCCAAAAGATTATCCCTCAAATACTCTTTTTTGTCTACCAAGCAAACTATGACCCCCAGTCCTCTATTCTTGTTTGGTATTTTATCCAAAACAACATTTGTTGATGCCATGTTTGCCTTTGGATTAGCTGACATTTTTATTTCCACAGGATATAAAACTCCATCTTCTTCTATAACTAAATCGATTTCATTTTCTCCACTAGCTCTTTTGTCTTTTCCTCTATAATAGAAAACACTAAACTGGTAATCCTTACCTTCGTTGGAATAAGATTTGAGAATTTCAGAAACTACAAAAGTCTCAAACATATTACCTGCCACTGCACTTACCTTAAGGGTGTCTGCAGTTAACCATCTCGTCAAATAGCATGCTAATCCCGTATCTCTAAAATAGATCTTTGGTGATTTAATTGCTCTTTTTAACGCACTGTTACTATATGGTTGAAGCAAATATACAATTCCTGTTCTCTCTAAAATAGAAATCCATTTTTTAACTGTAGGCTCACTTACCCCCACATCACTTGCAATATTTTTATAGTTTAGTATTTCACCAGTTCTAGCCGCTGCCGCTACTAAAAAGTCCATAAAAGTCACACTATCAGAGTCGATTATTTCATTAATATCTCTTTCAATGTAAGTATTAACATATGATGAATAATACTCTTCCCACTCTCGTTCCACATCATATAATTCAGGATATGATCCATTGTGAATAATACTCCAGATATCTTTATATTCTGTATAATCTTCTTCTCTTTCAGTAATATACTCTTCTGTAGGAACAAAGTGCTTATTAAAACCCACACCAAAGATTTCTCTCAGAGATAAACCACTCAATTCTGTGACAGATACTCTTCCAGCTAATGACTCACTTATCCCTTTCATTAATTCAAGTTTTTGAGAACCTGAAAGAATAAATTGCCCTCTATCATCACTATTATCAACTCGTATTTTAATGTCTTCCAAAATACTGCTCTCTTTTTGAACCTCATCAATGAATAATAGACCAGGATTGTTTTTAAAGAACAAATCCGGATCTTCCCTCACCAATGTCCTGGTTCTTCTATCATCAAAAGAAACCTTACTGTAGTTGGGATATTTCTTTTCTATTAATGTAGTTTTCCCCACCTGTCTAGCACCTGTCAAAAGAATACACTTGCTAGTTTGCATTCTTTTTTTAATAACTGGTGTTATAGCTCTTTCAATATAACTCATAATAAATCCTTTCATTTTTCAAATATCGACTAAAATAAAATCTGATTTTATTTTAGTCGATATGATGATATTTGTCAAGAATAATAAATCTCCCTTATCTTCACATAAAAAAGGCGAGCATTATGCTCGCCTTTTTTCGGCCCTACGGCCTATCTAATAGTATCCATACTTCCTCATTTAGTGAAGTACATTTGGACTATCCGGTGCAAATTCATCTATCTCAGTAAATGTGATGTCCACATCAGAAATGATTGTTCCTGCTGGGAATCCACCCACGCCTTCTACTGTAGATGTAGTATTACTGTACTGACCATCATATTTTATATGAAGGTGAGATCTACTGTTATTAGTAGCAGATATGTCCTTATCACCAAATGGATAAACATTAAATTTACCTAGGCAAATAACTATCGATGGATCTGCTCCAGGATTTTTAATGTATTTCTGTTTACTGTATGTAAACTCAATACTGTGTGCATTTCCACCTGTTGATGAATCAAAATCGTAAACTAGGTCATGTCCAGGCTGCATATATTCATCGCCCGCTGCACCATTACCTTCAGTCTTGATTCTCATAATACCTGGTTTAGTGGTGTTATAAGTGATGGTCATTCTATATCTTCTACCATCCTCTAATCTGTTGTAAGCCTTCTGGTTAGCAAGTTTCATTTGGATACCCCAGTTCCACATAAATGCATCTGTATCAACCTCTGTACCAGGGTTATCAACTCTTACCTGCATCTCATCATTGGTATTACCTTTATAGCTAGCGTGAGCATCATAGTGGGAAGAATTATGAACTTTCCAATCTCCTACCACTACATACTGTCCTTCATCTACACGATCTTCACTATTCCATGAATCAGGAACTGCTCTAAATCCAATATATAGGTTAGCATTCCATCCATACTGAATCTCTGTAGTTCTGTAGAATGGATTCTGGGCATCCTGCAATACTGAATTATTTAAAATCTTTTCAAACAAGTAGTTGTGAGAAGTAACATTCTTACTCATACTATTTGTATAAAGAACATTTGCAATCTCTGCAACAGATGTATACGCTGTACTCTTACCATAGATAATAGTACCGTCTGTAGCTACTACAAATGGTCTTACCCAAAGTGTGTTAGCCATCTGTGCATTCATATTTCTCATTGTGAATGCGTAGTATGTATTATCTCTATCACCAGCCTTGTAGTCAGAAATGATAGCTTCATCTTTTGCTACATAACCGTAAGTAACATTGTTTCCACCATAATTTCTTAGTCCAGTATAAGTATACTGCTGACCTGTAACTGGCGTTTCGTTTAATAATGTGTAACTAGCGTCTAGTACATTAGTACCTTCTTTATCTTTAGTGTTTGTATCTATAGCATAGATAGTACCAACGTCTGCTACTTCATAAGTCTTACCATTAGCCTTAACTGTGTTTCCAACCTTAGGAGCCTTACACATTGTTCTGTATGCTACATTATTCTTCTCTTCTGCTGTAGCATCATCTGGATAGTTAGATCTAATCTGGAAACCTTCTACAGCGATTTCCGAACTGTACTTAACTCCTGCAGATACTGAAACTGTTGCTTCTGGTCCAGTTGATTCTTCGTCTAGATAGAATCCAACTACTTTAACTGTATGAGTACCTGCATCTATATTGTTTATGATAGCGCTTGTTCCTGTAAGGTTACCCTTCTTCATATCGCCATCTACATAAACTCTAAATACTTGTCCGGATGGAGTTAGTTCTCCAGGTGTCCAATCTACTCTAATGCTTCCTGGTACGCCTGCCTGTTCTGTAGCTGTCACTCCTTCAGGAGCAACTACTCCACCAACTCTAAAGATTACTGTTACAAATTCATCACCTTTAGAGATTCTAACTTTATTATATCCAATATGAAGTCCACCCTCTGACGTTGTATGGAACTGAACTAGCGTAGCAGCATAGTTATTGATTGGTCCTCTATCACTTGCAGTATAATCTACTCCGTTTATAGTAACCTTGTCAGGAGAA
>JAGCPW010000061.1 GCA_017965495.1 Eubacterium sp.
AGGCTCAAAGACATACACAATCGATCTTCCTACATTTACATATGATGCAAGTGCAGGAAATGACAATATCGAGTTTGAACTTGATGGACTAGAGAAACAGTCAATCTTTAAGGTAACTGAAATCACATTCACACCAACTGGATGGACAAAGGTTCCTAATAACACTGAGTTCGTACCTACTGGAACACCTTGGACACTTGAAGCTACAAATGACCAGAGTACTCCAGGCGAAGAGCAGTGGGGCAACATGTCTTACAAGGTAACAGGAACAGCATCAAATGTTTCTGCTACTCAGATTAGACCAAACGCTACAGATGTAGGCGAACACTACTACTGGAACACAGCTACTTTGAAGAACTACTTAGCTACACTAGAAGATGGATGCTCATACACAGGTAGCATTACATTTAACTATGTAGCAGGCGATTCAGTTGCTGGTAAGACACCTGAACTAAGAACAGTTATTGCAGCTGCCGGAACAGGTGAAATGGATACAGCAGTAACAGCTGGATCAAACACAATTTCAATAAGCGAATTCCTATATGATTCAACAGCTGCAAACAAGGATATCTTGTTCGAACTTGATGGACTAGAAGAAGGCTCAGTCTTCCAGGTAACAGGAATCACATTCACTAAGTTGGATGCAGACTGGACAAACGTGAAGGGAGACGAAGCTAACCCAACTCCATGGACATTGACAGCTAACTACAATGGTGTGGATCAATGGGGTCACATGAGATACAAACAGACAGGTACTGGAGTATCAAGTGTTGAAATCAAACCTATTAACACAGCAGTAGGCGAGCACTACTACTGGAACAACGCAGTATTAGAAGACTATCTAAGCGATGGTGCAAATCTAACAGACGGCGTTGAATATGATGCAACAATCAATGTTCAGTACACAGCAGGCGAAGCTGAAGCAGGTAAGACTCCTCAGCTAAGATACATCGTGGCTGCGGCTGAAACTGGTGAAGCAAACTTTGACTTTGACTCAGGCTCAGGCTCATACTCAATCGATCTTCCTACATTTACATATGATTCAAGTGCAGGAAATGACAATATCGAGTTTGAACTTGATGGACTAGAGAAACAGTCAATCTTTAAGGTAACAAGTATTACATTCACACCAACTGGATGGGTACAGATACCTAAGAACACAGAATTCGTACCTACAAATACACCTTGGACTCTAGAGGCTAACAATGACCAGAGTACTCCAGGTGAAGAACAGTGGGGCGACATTTCATACAAGGTAACAGGAACTGGTGCAAACCTTTCTGATACAGAGATTAGACCGAACGCTACAGATGTAGGTGAGCACTACTACTGGAACACAGCAACACTTAAGAACTACTTAGCAACATTAGAAGACGGATGCTCATACACAGGTAGCATTACAGTAAACTACACACCTGGTGAAGCAGTAGCAGGAAAGAACCCTGAACTAAGAACAGTTATCGAAGCTGCTAACACAGGTGAGAAGGATACAACATTAACAAGCGGTTCAAACACAATCGCAATAGACGAGTTCCTATATGATTCAACAGCTGCAAACAAGGATATCATGTTTGAGCTTGATGGATTAGAGAAGGGCGGAATCTTCCAGGTAACAGGCATCACATTCACAAAACAGGATGCAGACTGGACAAACGTTAAGGGCGATGAGGCTAACCCAACTCCATGGACATTGACAGCTAACTATGATGGCGTTACTCAATGGGGTCACATGAGATACAAACAGACAGGTACTGGAGTATCAAGTGTTGAAATCAAACCTATTAACACAGCAGTAGGAGAGCACTTCTATTGGAACAATGCTGTTCTATATGATTACTTAAGCGATACAGCTAACTTAGAGGACGGCAAAGAATACGAAGGAACAATCACAGTTAAGTACACAGCAGGACAGGCTGAAGCAGGTAAGACTCCACAGTTGAGATATATCGTAGCTGCAGCTAGCACTGGTGAGGCTAACTTAGACCTAGACGAAGGTTCAAAGACATACACAATCGATCTTGGCAAGTTCATCTATGATGCAAGTGCAGGAAACGATGACATTGAATTTGAATTAGACGGACTAGAGAAACAATCAATCTTCCAGGTAACTGATATTACATTCGAGCCAACTGGATGGGAGAGAATTGAACAGAACGACGAAGTTGTACCAACAGATTCACAGGGCAACAGCACTCCATGGACACTTGTAGCTACAAATGATGGAGCACAGCAATGGGGTGACATGTCAGTTAAGGTTGATGGTACAGCATCAGATGTATCAAGTACATCTATTAAGCTTAACACTGCAGCAGAAGGCGAGCACTTCTACTGGAACACAGCAACACTTAAAGATTACTTGGCTACATTAGAAGACGGATGCTCATACACAGGAAGTATCGTTATTAACTATACTTCGGGCGAAGCTACAGCAGGTAAGACACCTGAACTTAGAACTGTAATCGCTGGAGCATTTGACGGTTCAAAAGATACAACATTAACAAACGGAACAAACACAATCGCTATTGATGAGTTTGTATACGATGCAGCTAAGGGCGAAGACGATATTTTATTCGAACTTACTGGATTAGAGAAAGGTTCAATCTTCAATGTTGCTTCAATCACATTTACAAAACAGGATGCTGATTGGATTAACGTGAAGGGTGAAGAAGTGGACGTAGACCCATGGACTATCAATGCTAACAATGATGGTAGCACAGCATGGGGTCACATGAGATACAAGAAGACAGGTACAGGAGTATCAAGCGTACAGATTAAGCCTATCAACACAGCAATGGGCAACCACTACTACTGGAATACAGCCACACTAGAAGATTATTTAGCTAACCTAGTAGATGGTAGAGAGTACACTGCTACTATCACATTAAGCTACACAGCAGGTGAGGCTGAATCAGGTAAGACTCCACAGCTAAGATACATCATTGAAGCAGCTAATACTGGTGAAGCTAACTTGAACCTAAATAATGGTACAGGAACATACACAATTGATATTCCTAAGTTCACTTATGAAGTTGAGGCTGGAAAAGATGATATCCAGTTCGAACTAGATTCATTAGAGAAGGGCTCAATCTTCCAGGTAACAGATATTACATTCACTCCAACAGGATGGGATGAGGTACCTATAAGTGCAGCAGGATTTAACCCAACAGGCACACCATGGACATTGAAACCAATCAATGATGGTGCAACTACTTGGGGTAGCATGTACTACGATATTGTTGGTGATCCAGCAGCTATCGGTAGCACAAAGATGAGAGTTAATAATCCAGGCGGAGAATACGACTGGAACTTAGCTATCCTTGAGGATTACGCTAAGGATAATATGGAAGTTGGACATTCATACACAGCTACTATCGTATATGATTACGATGATGCTCCAGGTAAATCAGGAGCTGCTGGTGATGAATTGAAGGTTGCAATCGACAATAATGCTTCAATTATTGACGTTGGAACAACACCTACTGGATCATACACAACAGATACATTCGAGTATACTGGAAGTGATGATGATGTAACATTCTTCCTAGATGGATTAACAAAGGGAAGCTCACTATCAGTTTCAAGTGTTACATTCACTAACCAGGATGGTGATTTTGAAAACGTACCTAACGATACAGACTTTACTCCAACAGGCACACCTTGGACATTGAAAGCAATCAATAATCCAAGCACAGGCCAGTATGGTAAATTAATGTATCAGGTAGATGGTACACCTGCTTCAAATATTGGAAGTACTTTAATCAACTTAAAGAACACAGTAGGACAGCAAGAGACAGACGAGCACGGAGATCCTGTTACTCCAGAGAATAGATGGTGGTGGACATCAGCATCATTGATGGGCTACAACGCAAATCTAGAACCATGGATGACATACACAGGATCAATCACATTAGAAATTTCTGAAGCTACAGCAGCAAACGCTAAACTATACGTTTACGTGGATGGCGAAGAGTATGGATTCCCACTAACTCAGGGAGAAAATACACTTGAAATTCCAGCATTCATATTCAAGGGTGCAAACAATGGTGGAACAAATGATGTTAAGTTCTTACTTGACGAACTACCAACAGGCGCTGACTTCAGAGTTACAGATATTACATTCACTAAGGATGGAAACTGGGTAGCAGTTCCTGATAACAGACCTGCAGATAACCAGTTCGAGATTACTAACGTTCCATTCTCATACCAGTTCAGAAATGTGGACGGTACAATGGGAAGAACAGTTTCAGGTACTCGTGATTGGCAAATCTTTGCAGGACAGTGGCAAGGTGCTGGAGCAGTTCTATACTACGATCCAGACTTTACTGCAGCAGGTCAGCCTAAGGTTAGAATAGGTGCTGGTGAAAGATGGGATCCAGCATGTGCTCAAATTAAGCTACCTAACCCAACAGAGGCATATAAAGAGTTAAGTGATTATACAAGTTACTACATGACATATGAGTTTACATCTACTGAGATGGGTACTGTTCATATTACACACGAAGGATATGAACCTGCTACACCTGAAAGAATAGATATTACAGCTGATATGTATGATGAGAGTGATGGACTATATCATGTTAAATATCAGAAGAGATTTACAAGATGTCCAGAGACAGACTACAGACCAGGAACAACTGAACCTAACAATCTATTCTTGAGTTTGACAGCTACTACATATGCAGCTGGTGGAGCTGTAGTAGAAGATGGTACAGCATTACCACTTGGTACAGTATTGTCAAACTTCAAGGTAGAGTATCAGAGAACTGATGAAGAAGTTTACACACTAGTTAATGATTGTAGATTTGAAGGACACCAAGACTACACACCTATCGTTTCAAACGCTACTTTAGGCAAGGGTGTCCTACTTGGATACACTAACTCATACTTCAATGGATGGATGAGTTACCAGAATGGCGTTAACACATCAGGTGAAGATGCAATTGCTCAGGCAAGCATCAGACTAGATGAAACAAACGGAGACTTTGGCCCAACAACAGACAGTAGATGGGCAGAACACTTGCGAATACCTAACGATTACTTCTATGGTAATAGAGATGCAGGTGGAGACATCACAACAGTGGGAACAGATACAAATGGAAATCCATTGAAGACTGGAAACCACTACAAGTTGAGATTCTACTATAATGTAGATCTAAGTGAGGCTGAAGGACCAATTGGCCAAGGCAAGGGTATTATCCTAGTTCAGCAGGGATTTGGAGAACCAGCAAGGTATCCAACTCACAGCGGACTAAACATGGCTAACGGAACTATCAACACTAAGAGTGGATATAATAGCCACAGTGATGATACATACGCAAAAGATGGCGGTATTGACTTTGTATACGACGATGATATTAGAACTATCGATCCTACAGAGCCAGGCAAAGAGTATCTAGGCCATGTACAGTTAGACTTTAGTGACTTGCCATCAGGTGCTAAGATTACTGACATTAGTTGGGAATTCTATGCACCACAGTACAAAGTATTTATCGATGATGTTGAAGACGGCAGCGTGGTAGAAGGCGAAACATATACATTCCCAGATGATGATCCGGATGTAGTTGGATACTATGATGCGACAAATGACGTAACATATGAACCAGGCGATACACTCACATTCTCAGACTTCTCAGAAGATATTTACGTAACAGCAATTAGAAGCTACACAGCTAAGGTTGTGGATGCTACTGATCCAACAGCAGTATACGCAGGACCAGTTGATGTACAAACTGGTGGCAAGTACACAGTTCCTGATGTACCTGGTATTGCATCTTACACATACAATGGTCAACCAGTTCAACCAGGTGATGAGATTGACGTAACAGGTGACATTGTTGTATATGCTACTAAGGCAATAGGAACACATACAGTTACTATTAAGAATGCTGATGAAACAATTACACTTGATACCATTGCCGTACCTGAGAATGAAACATTTACATTCCCAGCAGCTACAGGTAAATATGAAGGTGTTAAGGATTATGTAGCAGTTTCAGGAGCAACTGGAAAACAGAATCCTGGTGCTGAGATTAGCGTTCCAAATGATATGGTATATAAAGTAGAAATGCTTGATGAATATACTGTAACAATTGATGGAGTACTAGTTGATACAGTTACTGAGGGTGATACATACACATTCCCAGCAGCTACTGGAGATTATGCAGGTGTTGATCACTTCGAAGATGTAAATGATCCTACTAAGACATATGATCCTGAAGAGACAGTAACTCCTACAGGAAATATTTCAGTTAAATCAGTTCACACTTACACAGTAACAATCGTTGGAACAGACGGAGTAACTGTAATAGATACATTTGATGTTACTGAGGGAGATAACTTTACATTCCCAACAGCTACAGGAACATATGCTCATGTAAAAGACTTCAAGGGAATTGAAGGAACATCTGAGACATATGATCCAGCGGATACAATTACTGACGTTGATAAGAGTATGACATTCCAGATTGAAATGTTACCTCAGTATACAATTACAATTGATGGAGTAGATGTTGCTACAGTACATGAGGGAGATACATACACATTCCCAACATCACCACAGTACAACAACGCAATCTACTTTATAGATGATAATGATGTTAAGTACCATACAGGTACTGGTTACACAATAACTGATGATGTTTCAGTTACATCAGTATATCTAGTAGAGATATATGATGAAGATGGACAGACATTGATGAAGTCTGATGAAATGAAGCTTGGAAGCACATACACATTCCCAGCTGCAACAGGAGACTTCGCACATGTTAAGGATTACGCTGGAAAGGAACCTACTACAGGAACATACAATCCACAGGCTACTATGACTGTAGAAGGAAATGCTCAATATGTTGTTGAGTACATCTACTACAATGTATACATTGATGGTGTACAGCAGCAAGAGACTGTAAAAGAGGGAGAAGGATATACTACTCCTACAGATCTTCCAGGAGTAACTAAGTTTATTGATACAGCTACACAGATTGAATACAATCCAGGTGAAACTGTACCAAACATTCAGGCAGATCTATATCTAACTACAGAGAGCATTCCAAATTACACATGGACAGTAGATGGTCAGCCAGGCGGCACTGTTCCAGCAGGAACAAAGATCACACTTCCTAACACTGCAGCTATCGGTTACTTACTAGAGTACACAGATGGCGAGGGACAAGGAGTGACAGATGACCTCTACAAGCCAGGTGCAGAGTACACAGTAGAAAGAAATGTAAACTTCATTTCAATCAACGAAGTAAGCATGGAACAGACTGATAAAGTATCAATGTACTATAAGGAAGGCGAAGACCAAAGAGGTATTAGATTCCTAAGTAAGTTGACAGTCAATGAAGAAAGTGATACAAATATATTAAGTTCAAACGCATTCCAGACAGGTATGCTAATATGTGCAGAGGATACATACTACGATGTACTAGCTGAAGAGCTAACATTAGAAAAAGCTGATCAGCCATTTGTAGTAAATGCGCAGAACAATACTGACAAGACAAAGAAATGGATTACAGGTCAACCTGGATCATTCGCTTGTGGTATAGTTAACATTAAGGATTACAACATCCCTAGAAACTTCTTATCAAGAGGATATGTAATTGTTAATTACGCAGACGGTGATACAGAAGTTGTATACAGCGATGCATCCACTCCACGTAGTGTTAAATGGATTGCAACTCAGGTATTCAATGACAAGACAGCTTACAACAAGCTAGTTGACTGGAAGAAAGCCATCGTTGATTACTGCAAGGACTTTGAGGAAGAATAGGAGGATAGAGGCATGAAAGATTTATATATTAAACCAGAAGTAGACTTCAAAGAGTTTGATATTTTAGACGTTATTAAGACTAGTCCATCGAAAACTGAAGACCCTGGAGAACCTACAGCAGCTAACGGCGATGACGATGATTGGTCAGATTGGTACTAAGATATTAGATCAAGTAAGTTAAATTCAATAACCCTCGGACAAGTAGTCCGGGGGTTATTTTTATGCACTGTAAGAAGAGCGTTGGTATTTGAAAAAATATAAAAATATAAAACAAAACCCCCGTTCAAAAAATGATACCGTTTTGAATGTATACACTTTCATAAAATATGGATACTGTATATAATTATTATACTAAGATGGTATAACTGTCTTTATGTCTTTATGCCATCTTAAATTACTAACGTATTTTTTCATTAACGAGAGGAGAAAAACAATGAAGAAGCAATTGAGAAAAGCGCTAGCTATTCTTTGTGCTGTTGCATTTGCCTTTACTGGCATCACATACAGCCCAGCAACAGTTAGTGCAGCAGACGAAGGATGGTTCGATGCTACTTTGGATTGGGGTCATTATATGACTGACAAGACTACAGCAGGCGACCAAAAAGGTATTTGGGATTACTGCGGAGGACAAGCTCCAAAAGCACAGTACCAAAATGGTGACCAAATAGAAGGCTTTACTTGGAATACTACAGCATCAGGAGAGGCTATTTGGTTTGAGACGGTTGATTTAAAAGAACTTAACTGTGTTAGCGAAGGTGGTCAGATGGTAAAACCACAGCCAGGTGTTAAGTATAAACTTAACTTAACTATGGATTATTCTAGCACAAAGACTACTAAAACCGCTTTACAGGTATGGGTAAAGAACGGTGAAGCACCAGCTATGGTTGAAAAGCATTTAGATGCAAGTAATACTAACAATCAATTAGTAATTGAAGATGCCGAAATTATGCCAGAGGATGACAATCCACTTGTTTTCCACTTTGGTATTGGTGTTAAGTCCAATTATTCTGGTTGGGGTGGAATGGGTATTCCACATACTGTAACTATATCTGACTTTACTTTAGAGAGAGCAGATGATTTTGAGCCATGTATTATGGGCAGTGATGGAACATTTGTACCAGAAGGCACTCCATGGGCTGTTGAAACACAGTACAATGGAACAGACCTATGGGGCAAGATGAGCTATAAAGTAGAGGGCACACCTTCAAATGTTGCTTCTACATATTTAAGAGTAGATACACCAGCGCATGATGATGATTCAGAGGGTGTTGATCAAGATAACCCTGCAGCTTGGTGGTGGTGGAATTCTGCTAAACTACCAGAATATCTATCAGAAGTTGGTTTGACAACAGGCAAATTCTACAAAGGAACAATGAAAGTTGAGTATACTTCTGCAGGTACTTCATATTCTCCAACATTGAGAACTATCTTTGGCGGAACTACTATGATAAACAACTTGCAAGAAGGCTCAAACACTATTACGATAGATGAATTCCTATATGAAGGAACTCAAAACAATATTGAATTTAACTTAGACCTACTAGAAAAGGGTGGAGTTATGCGCGTGACTGAGATTAATCTCGAGCCAGCAGATGATTTCATTCCTATTGAAAAGAATGTAAAATTCAAGACAGATCCTAATTCACCATGGACATTTGAAGCACAGAATAATGCTTCAACTTCTTGGGGTGCTATAAGTTACATCCAAGGTACACCAGCTTCAGATCCAACATCTACTACATTTAGAGTAGATACACCAGCGCATGATACTGCAGAAGAAGGTGTTGATCAAGATAATCCAACAGCATGGTGGTGGTGGAATTCAGCAAGTCTTATTAATTATTTGAAAGATGTTGCTGACTTGCAAGTAGGATATAAGTATAAGGGAACTATTGTTTTCAATTATACACGTCCAACTGGCAAATCTGGGGCAGATGAGTATGATACTCCTCAGTTAAGAATGATTGAAAACGGAAACGTTACAATTATAGATTTAGAAGAAGGAGATAACACAATTAACATTGGTGGAGACGAAGGTTTCGCATATGATCCTAATTATCCATCAATCGAGTTTAACCTTGACCTATTAGACAAGGGTGGTATTCTCCAAGCTAAGAGTATTGATTTCGTTAGAGCAGATAACTTTGAACCAGTTACTCCTAACGTTGAAGGTGGATTTGTGCCAGCAAATACACCTTGGAACATTAAAGTTCAGAATAATGCAGACACTACATGGGGTCAGATGAGTTATGCAATTGATGGAACTCCATCACTTGTTAGCTCAACAACAATGAGAATTGACAATCCAGCACACGATGACGATACAGTCACACCTGAAGTGGATCAAGAAGATCCAGATGCATGGTGGTGGTGGAATAGTGCCTCATTGCCAAATTATTTGAAGAATAACCTTAATGATGGAAGAACTTACACAGGTTCAATGGTTATTAAGTATACAGCACCTACATCTCCATCAGCAGCATACACACCAAAATTAAGATATATCTTAAATGGTGAAGTGCATGTTGTTACATTACAACCAGGTGATAATACAATTCCTATTGAATCATTTGATTATTCAGAAATGTATCCAAATCTTGAGTTCAACGTGGATCTATTAGAAAAAGGTTCACTATTCCAGGTAAAGAGCATTGACTTTACACAGGCTCCTGGAAATTGGATGAGAGTTCCAGATAATGATGAAGAAGGTGTTACTATTCCAGTAACTTATGATTCTTCAGTGAAACCTCAAGAAGAAGTAACACACTACTGGAATATATTTGCAGGCATCTGGGAAGGTCATGGCGCAGCATTGTACTATGATAATGACCTATCAGATCCTTATGATCCATTAAAGGTTAAAATTGGTGCTGGTGAAAGATGGGATCCAGCATGTGCTCAGATTAAACTTACAAATGAAGATGCATATCAAGAATTAGAAGAGTACACAAACTACTATATGACTTATTCGTTCACTTCAACTGAGAAGGGAACATTACATATCAACCATGAAGGTTATACACCAACTAAGCTAACAAGAATTGATATTACAGATGATATGTACGATCCAAACGATGGACTATATCATGTTGAGTTTAAGAAAATATTCACATATCTTCCTGATAGGGATGATTTGAATTTAACAATGTTCTTAACACCTACTACTTATGTTTATAACAAAGAGACAGGTGAGACAGAAGTAGAGATGGATGGCGAATACTTGCCAGCCGGAACTATTATTGCAAACCACGAGATTACATACTCAAGACAGGATGAAGATGGTTGGACTCTAGTAACAGATAGTAGAGATCCAGATCATCAGAACTATGATGATATAGTATCTGATGAATATCAGAATCCAATATTACAGGCATATACTAATTCATTTGCTTACTCACAAGTTCTTTATTCTGAGGTTGACAATGGTAGAATGAGTTATTTGGCAAATCAGAATCCTGATGGAGTAGATGATATTGCTAAGATGGGTATCAGATTAGATTCTACAGCATATTCAAATGTTCCTGGTTACACATTTGATAACCAGTGGGCTAATCACCTACGTATTCCAAATGACTACTTCTATGCTAGACCAGATACAAATGGTAACTACTTAGAAAATGGAAACCGTTACATACTAAGATTCTATATTAATTCTACTGCGGCTACAGCTGAGAATATGGGTCTAATAATGGTTAGACAGGGATATGATGGAAACCAGTGGTTTAGATATCCTATTTCAAAGGGATTGAATCTAGTTAACGGAACACTTAAAGCTAAGAAGAGCGGAAGAGATACAGACCCATATATTGTAAATCCAGATTACACTAAGACAGGTGGTATCGAATTCGTATATAATGACGGCTTTACTACAGATCAAGATTTCGTACAGTTTGACTTTAGTGAATTCCCACAGGGAACAACTATTAATGATATTTCTTGGGAATTTGAGGCAGCAGGATATAATGTATTCCTAGATGGTAGTAGTACACCAGATAACGACGAACCTATTATGGAGAATGATACATACACATTCCCTACAGTAGAAGGTGTTATCGGATACCAGGATGATTACGATCCACAGAGAGTTTACAGACCAGGCGAGCAGATTCCTTATGATCAATTTACAGATGACATTTATGCAACATCTATCACAGGATATAAGGTAACTATCGTGGATACAGATGGAAATCCAATTAAGACGGATTATGTAAATCCTGGAGATCCATATGACTTCCCAACAGTGGATGATCCTGATTTCAAGGATTTCAAGGAATACAAAGATGACGATAATACATATCACAATGGAGATACTATTCCAGCGGTAAACAAAGACTACACATTTGTAGCCGTACCAAAGGATAACTACATTGTTACAGTTAAAACTCCTGAAGGAGAAACTCTAAGAACTACACCAGTTGAGGAGGGTGGAACATACACATTCCCAAGTGATATTGAAGGTGTTCAGGATTATACATATAATGGACAGACATATCAGAAGGGTGATACAATGGGACCAATTAACGAGAACAGAGATGTTATCGCTAACCCAGTACCAGTAACTCAATATCATGTTTATATTGATGGCGTAGCACAACAACCTGCTATCGAAGACGGTGGAAGTTATACATTCCCAAGCGGACAAGATGCTGCTAAGATTGGATATATCTCAGTTAACGGTGGAGAAGTATTAGATCCAGGTTCAACAATTGTAGAAATCCACGAAGACAAGTATTATCTATCAATTGATGATATTACTCTTACACCTCAAATGGGTGCGTCAATGTTACTAAATCAAGCAGAAGTGAACCCAAGAGGAATTGGCTTTGGTGCAGACTTCTCAATTTACGACAAAAATGGTAATATAATTTCATATAAGAATTACAAAAATGTTTACAAATCAGAGGCATTCCAGCTTGGAACATTGATTACACCATATAACAACTTCGTAACTGATTTCGATGAGACTCTTGATTTGGAAAAAGCAGCGACTGAAGCAGGCGAGAAATATATTAGAAAAATTGAGAATGATTACACATTCTGCGATGATGATAATCCAACAGAAGACTTTGCTACATATCGTGCAGGTATTGTAAATCTAAATGATTACAATATTCCTAGAGACTTTATAGCAAGATCATATGGATTTGTTAAGACAAAGAGTGGAGCAGTAACAGATGTTACATATGCTAACTATTCAGATATTAGATCGATTAAGACAGTTGCTACAAATCTAATGAAGAATCCAAATTGGAAGGAAGTTTATCCACAAGCTTGGAAGCAAGAAATCATTGAGTACTGCGCAGCATTTGAAGGATAAGGAGGTAAGGTATGATGAAAGAATTATATTTAAGTCCTGAAGTTGAATTGGACGAATTTGACAAAAAAGATATTATAGTTACAAGCCCACCAAACGAAGGTGAACCAGTTGTTGCTAATGACGGTGAACCAGGAAAAGAGTGGACAGGTAATGCTTAATCCACTAGAGCGCTAGTATAAAGAAAAAGGCTCAGGTTTTACACCTGAGTCTTTTCTTATTTTCAAAATCCAATTTTATGTTTACCAAATGGGCACTTTTTTAACAAAAATAAACGGTTTTTGCGCTTTGTTTATTTACAAATAAAATCAATTGATTTATAATTTTATTTGTGTTCATGTTCGGACATAAAATTGAATATTTTGGAGGAAAAATCAAATGAAGAAAGTATTAAGTTTAGTGTTAGTACTTACTATGGCAGCATCAATGATGTTTGTTACTGGCTGTGGTAAGAAAACAGACTCAAAGGGCTTTAAAGTAGGATGCATCATGGTTGGTGATGAAAAAGAAACTTATACTAAAGCTCACATGGACGGAATTAAAGAAGCAGCTAAAGAGCTTGGAATTCCTGAGACTGACATCAAATGGAAAACTACTATTCCAGAAGATGAGCAGTGTGCTAAGGCAGCTAAAGAATTGATTGGTAACGGATGTACATTAATCATTTCAAATAGTTACGGCCACCAGGATCTAATGAACAAGGTTGCTAAAGATAATCCTAAAGTTAACTTTGTCTCTATGACAGGTGATTACGCTGCTATTTCAGGCAATGACAATTTCTATAATGCTTTTACAAATATTTATGAAGCAAGATACGTATCAGGTGTTGTTGCTGGTTTAAAGATTAAAGAATTAGCAGATGCTAAGAAGATTCCTAAGAAGGATTTTGATAAAGATGGAAACGTTAAAGTAGGATATGTTGGTGCATTCCCATACGCAGAAGTGGTATCAGGTTATACAGCATTCTATCTAGGAATCAAATCAGTTTATGAGAAAGTTTCTATGGAAGTATTCTATACAAACTCATGGTTTGACCCTACTAAGGAAGCTGCAGCAGCAGAGAAGTTCATCAAAGATAACTGCTTAATCATTGGACAGCATGCAGACTCAACAGGAGCTCCTAGTGCTATCCAGAAGGCTAAAGATGGTGGTACTTTAGTATATTCAGTAGGATATAACGTATCAATGCTTAACGTTGCTAAGACAGCTGCTCTTACAAGTCCACTTAATAACTGGACAGTTTACTACAAAGACTTGCTAAGTGCTGCTAAGGACGGAAAAGAAATTCCTCAGGATTGGGCTGAAGGATATTCTAAGGGTGCTGTTTCTATTTCAAAACTAGGACCAGAAGTTGCTAAGGGAACTGAAGCCAAAGTGGAAGAAGTAGAAAAAGGACTTAAAGATGGTTCTATTCAGGTATTCGATACTGACACATTTACTGTAGGCGGAAAGAAGAAGACATCTGAGAAGGTTGACCTTTCTTACATGGACTTCACAAAGAATCCACCAGCAGTTATATACAAGGGCGAGACTAAAGAAGCTATTGAGAGCAAAGATGGTAAGTCATTCTTCGCAGAGTCAACACTTCGCTCAGCTCCTTACTTCCAGTTGAGAATTGATGGAATCAAAGAATTAAATGCAGAACAATAATATTTAATTAACTATTACAAGGGAAGTTGCAATCATTGGAACTTCCCTTGTTTTGATTTTACACAGAAAGGAAAAAAGCAAGTTGGAAAATTATGCTGTTTCAATGAGAGGTGTCACAAAGGCATTTGGAACAAAAGTTGTTGCTAATAAAAGTGTAGATTTTGATTTGAAATACGGAACTATCGTTGCTCTTTTAGGTGAGAACGGTAGTGGTAAGACTACGCTTATGAATATGCTTTCTGGCATTTATTTTCCTGATAAGGGAGATATTTTTATTGATGGAAAGCAAGTGACTATTCGTTCACCTCATGTTGCTATGGATTTAGGTATCGGAATGGTTCATCAGCATTTTAAATTGGTGGACGTTTTTACTGCGGCTGAAAATATAGTGTTAGGCCTCAAAGACAAAATCAAAATAGAAGAGGTAATA
Source organism: Eubacterium sp. (assembly GCA_017965495.1). Lineage (GTDB taxonomy): Bacteria > Bacillota > Clostridia > Lachnospirales > Lachnospiraceae > Eubacterium_G. The sequence goes on from JAGCPW010000061.1 coordinate 15,166, forward strand.
GCCCGCATCAAAGAAATTTGTGACAAATATGGATTTGAAGTGGATCCAAATCAGAAGGTATATGATATGTCTGTTGCGCAGAAGCAGACTTTAGAAATAGTTAAAGTTTTGTACCGCGGAGCTAATGTATTAATACTAGATGAGCCTACAGCAGTTCTTACTCCTCAGGAGACTAAGAAGTTGTTTAATGTAATGCGTAACATGAAAAAAGATGGCAAATCTATTATTATCATTACTCATAAATTAAATGAAGTACTAGAGATATCTGATGAGGTAGCAGTTCTTAGAAAAGGTGAGTATGTGGGAACTATAAAGAGTAGTGAAGCCACAGAGGCTAGCCTTACTGAGCTAATGGTAGGTGATACCGTAGAGCTTAATATCAAGAGAACTGAGCCTAAAAATACTGAAATTAGGCTAGATGTACAGAATCTATCTGTAACAGATAGTGAGGGCATTAAAATCCTCGATAACATATCATTTAAGGCTTATAGCGGCGAAATTTTGGGCATAGCGGGCATTTCTGGCTGTGGACAGAAGGAACTCCTAGAGTCTATTGCAGGTTTGGTTAAAACAGAAAATAACAGTAGTGTTATTTTTACTCCAAACGAGAATGAAGTTGAACAGTTGATAGGCAAAAGCCCTAAAAAGATAAGAGAATGTGGTGTTGAGCTATCATTTGTACCGGAAGACAGACTTGGAATGGGTCTAGTTGGTTCAATGGGTATGCCTGGCAATATGATGATTAGAAGTTACACGGAAGGTAACACACCTTTTATTCAAAGAAAGAAACCTAGACGTTTGTCTAAGAAGATAAAAAAAGAGTTGGGTGTTAAGACACCTGGTATTAATACACCTGTTCGCAAATTATCTGGTGGTAATGTGCAAAAGGTACTCGTGGGACGTGAAATTGCAAACGCTCCATCAGTTCTTTTGACGGCGTATGCTGTTAGAGGATTAGATATTCACACATCTTATACCATTTACAATCTTTTGAACACTCAAAAAGAAGAAGGCGTGGCAGTAGTGTATGTGGGCGAAGACTTAGATGTTTTGCTTGCGCTATCTGACAAGATTCTTGTTCTTTGTGACGGAAAAGTAAATGGACTTTTAGATGCGAGAACAACTACAAAAGAAGAAGTTGGTTTGCTTATGACTAACCTTCAAGAAGGAGGTGTCGCAAATGACTAATGATTCTTTTACCCCACATGTTAAACAGCCATTAGTGAGAGTGGTTAGAAGAGATAACCTCCCAATGTGGAAAGGATGGTTATATAGATTTATTGCCATCGTTTTGGCTCTTGGTTTGGTGGACATTTTTGTGTTTGCTATTACTGGACTAGATCCGGTAGGTGTTTTGACAGTTATGTGGGAAGGTACATTTGGTAATATCATTTGTACTTCAGCCTCTGTAACTTTGATTATGAAGTTACTACTAATTTCAGTTGCTTTGGCACCGGCTTTTAAAATGAAGTTTTGGAACATTGGTGCAGAAGGACAAGTGCTAGCAGGTGCTTTGGCTACGGCTGTAGTTATGGTTACTTTCAGTGACTTACCTAATAGTGTCTTGATTCCATTTATGATAGTTTCAGCTATTTTGGCAGGTGGAATTTGGGGACTAATTCCAGCCATCTTCAAGGCTAAATGGGGTGTTAATGAAACTTTATTTACTTTGATGATGAACTATGTGGCAATGAGCCTAGTTGATTTCTTTGTTAACCAAAACAAAGGTGATAGAGCATCAATTGGAACATTGAATGTCGACACTGAAAAGGGTTGGCTACCAAAACTAGGTATGGAGATAAACTGGACAGTGGTAATTATAGTACTAGTTATAACTGTTCTTATGTATATCTATTTGAAATACACTAAGCAGGGCTATGAGATAGCAGTGGTTGGTGAGTCTATTAATACTGCAAAGTATGCAGGTATCAGCGTTAAGAAAACAATCATTAGAACAATGATTATTTCAGGTATTATCTGTGGTATTTGCGGTTATTTGACAGTGGCAGGAGAAGATCAGACGATTTCTCGAAACACTGCGGGTGGATATGGATTTACGGCTATCATTGTGGCATGGCTTGCTAAGTTTAATACTCTGTTTATGATTGTGATATCAGCATTTATCATATTCCTAGAGCAGGGTACAAAAGCCATCTCAGATGCATACTCATCAGTAGGATTTAATGAGAGTGCTTGTAAGATGGTAGTAGGTTTAGTGCTATTCTTTGTAATAGCATGTGAGTTCTTTATTAATTACAGTCTTGCGTTTAGACGCACTAGAAAGGAGAAATAATTATGGCTTTATTAACTGGATGGATTACAATGTCAGTCATATTTGGTACAGTTATTCTCTATGGTGCGGTGGGCGAAACCATAACAGAGAAGGCTGGAAACTTAAACCTAGGTACCCCAGGTATCATGTGTATGGGTGGAGCATTTGGATTTGTGGCAGCTTCGCTTTGCGAGAAGAGCACAGATAAACCAAACGCAGCGCTTTGCATTATAATACCGCTAATTTCAGCATTTATTATGGGTATGGTAGGTGGACTGATTTATTCATTTTTAACAACAACACTTAGAGTAAATCAAAACGTAGTAGGTTTGACATTAACTATCTTTGGCGTAGGCGTTAGTAAGTTCTTTGCGATGTTTGTACTTCCAAAGAATGGCGTTGTAACTAAAGTTGATTTTACTCGTAAGATTTTTGCGGCAAAGATTCCTTTCCTTAGTACGAAATTAGGATATATAGGAGAGATGCTTTTCTCATATGGATTTATGGTTTATCTTGCTATTATCATTGCAATTCTAGCAACAATCTTTTTAAATCGTACTAGAGTAGGTTTGAATCTGAGAGCCGTGGGTGAAAACCCAGCTACTGCAGATGCTGCAGGAATAAATGTTATAAAGTATAAATATCTTGCTACATGTATAGGTTCAGGAATTACTGGACTAGGCGGATGGTTCTATATTGTGGAACTTAATAATGGTACATGGGCTACAGCCGATGGTGATGCTATAGCAGCAGTTGCTTGGTTAGCGGTGGCACTCGTTATCTTTATTAGATGGAAACCAATCAATGCCATTTGGGGATCAATATTGTTTGGTATTTGTTACTGGGCATTTAACTACTTCCCAAAGATTACTGGTATCAAGGTAAATACAGATCTTTTGATGATGCTACCTTATGTAGTTACAATTATTGTTTTGATTATTACAAGCATCAGACAAAAGAAGGACAGCCAGGCTCCAGCCAGTCTTGGTTTGTCGTACTTTAGAGAAGACAGATAATGATTGCAAAAAGGGGAATAAACTAGTATCATATTTACTAATATGAGTATGAAATAGAGGATAGTTATGGACAAAAAAGATTTTAAACGTATCGTGGTGAAAGTGGGCACATCCACTCTCACACACGATACGGGAAAAACAAATATTCGTCAGATGAAAAAGCTAGTGGCAGTGCTTTCTGATATCGCAAATTCTGGTATCGAGGTGGCACTTGTATCCTCTGGTTCTATTGGCGTGGGTGCTGGTAAGATTGGTTTAGAGAATAGACCTGATGATACTACTAGCAAACAGGCACTTTCCACTATCGGCCAGTGCGAGCTAATGTTTATGTACGATAAGATGTTTAGCGAGTACGGACATTCAGTGGGACAGGTTTTAGTTACTAAAAGAAATGTAGAGCAAGAGGAGACTAGAAAGAATCTTATAAACACTTTTGAAAAGTTGTTTGAGTATGGCGTAGTTCCAATCATTAATGAAAATGATGCTATTGCTATAGAAGAGATTGTCTTTGGCGATAATGATACTTTGTCAGCCATTGTGGCTAAGTTAGTGGGAGCAGATGCTCTTATGATTCTTACAGATACAGAAGGCTTGTATGACAAAGATCCAAGCGAGAAAGATGCCAAGGTTATCCCTGAAGTTGATACTATTACAGAGTCATTGTTTGAAGTGGCTGGTGGCAGAGGTTCTAAGTTTGGAACGGGCGGTATGATTACCAAACTCCAAGCAGCTCAAATAGCCACAGAAGCTGGAATAGATACAGTGGTTTGTAGCGGGGATAAACCAGAGAACTTATACAAAGTGCTTGAAGGAAAACAAGTAGGAACATTGTTTAAGAAAAAAGATTAATTGTTTGGGCATCAAGTAGTTGGTGCCTAAAATTTTATAAAGAGGAAGAAAGTTATGTTAGAAGAATTAGGAATTAGAGCAAAAGAAGCAGAAAAAGAATTAATGGTTGCCACTACGGTGGAGAAGAATGCTGCGCTTAAAGCAATAGCGGATGCTTTGGTTATGAACGCGGATGAAATAATAGAAGCCAACGCCAAAGATATTCAAAACGGCATAGATAATGGCATGAGTAAAGCATTACTTGATAGACTTAAACTAGACCGTGAGAGAATAGAGGGAATGGCTAAGGGTGTGATGGATGTGGTATCACTTCCAGACCCTGTTGGAAGAGTGCTTAATTCTTTCGAGAGACCAAATGGATTAAAGATAGAAAAGGTTTCCACACCACTAGGCGTGATTGGAATTATTTTTGAGGCTCGTCCTAATGTAACTTCTGATGCAGCAGCTCTTGCACTTAAGTCAGGCAATGCAGTAATCCTTCGTGGTGGAAAAGAAGCGATTAATTCTAACACTAAGATTGCTCAGATTATGAGAGCAGCAGTAAAAGAGAGTGGAATGAATGAAGATGTCATTCAATTGGTTGAAAATACTACACGTGAGAGTTCCACAGCTCTTATGACATTAAATGAGTATGTGGATGTTTTGATTCCACGTGGTGGTGCTGGACTTATCCAGGCAGTAGTTAAGAATGCTACAGTTCCAGTTATCGAGACTGGTGTTGGAAACTGTCACGTATATGTAGATAGAGATGCAGATATTGATATGGCAGTAGAGATTGTGTTTAACTCAAAGACCAATCGTCCATCAGTATGTAATGCAGCAGAGAGTCTTCTAATTCACAAAGATGTGGCTAAGGAAGCTTTGGTTAAGATCAAAAACAAACTTGATGAGAAAGAAGTAGAATTAGTGGGCGACAAAGAAGCCATTGATATTCTAAAGAATTCTGATGAAGTATCTGATGGATTTGATATAGAAGAAGCTACAGAAGATGACTGGGCTACAGAATACTTAGATTATAAGATGAGTGTAAAGATTGTAGACACTTTGGAGGAGGCAATCGAGCATATTTATGAATATAGTACAGGTCACAGTGAGTGTATCGTGACTGATAGCATGGATAGAGCGAATGAGTTTATGGATAGAGTGGATTCAGCAGCAGTTTATGTGAATGCTAGTACTAGATTTACAGATGGTGGCGAGTTTGGCTTTGGCGCAGAGATAGGAATTTCTACTCAAAAACTACATGCCAGAGGTCCAATTGGTCTTCCGGAGCTACAATCATTCAAATATAAGATTTATGGAGACGGACAAATCAGATAGTTTACATAATGATATACATTTATGTAAACTAAAGGCGTTTTTATTTGATAAAAATGCTTAAAAATGGTAAAATATCTTCAGTGACTAAAAAGACAGTACTATAAAAGTATTGTCTTTTGTATTTGAATATTAGTTTTATCAAAACAGAAGAAGGAATAATCATGAAGAAACTATTATTTATAATCAATCCTAGAGCGGGTTTAAAAAAGAATCCTAACTTTATTGACGAAGCAGTACAGGTATTTGAAGAAGCTGGCTATAAAGTAGGTAAGAAATTTACTAAAAAGAGAGCAGATGCTACCGAGATAGCAAGAGACCACGGTAATGACGTTGATCTAATTGTATGTATGGGTGGTGATGGCACTCTAAATGAGGTATTTGAAGGAATGATGGAAGGTGAGGTTCGTACACCTATTGGATACATTCCTGCAGGATCTACCAATGACTTCGCTAATAGTCTAGGACTTGAAACTAAACCGGAAGAGGCTGCTAAGTTTATCGTTAGCCATAAGCCTAGAAAGTTAGATATGGGTGAGTTTAACGGCAGAGCTTTTGCATACACAGCTTCATGCGGTATATTTACAAAAACTTCATATGCTACATCTCAAAAGCTTAAAAATAAACTAGGACACGCTGCATATGTTTTGTCAGCGTCCAAGGAAATATTCCACGTTAAGAAGCTAAAGATGAAAGTGGAATTGGAGAACGAAGTAATTGAGGGCAATTACATCTTTGCCGCAATCAACAACGCTACTAAAGTGGGCGGAGTAATGAAGCTAGACGAGAACATGGTAGAGTTTAACGACGGCTTGTTCGAGTTAATGCTAATTGAGTATCCGAAAAACCCAGTTGATTTGGCAAAGCTAGTTGGTAAAGTAGCAAAACAAAGATTTACAGGAAAGATTACCCTTATCCAGATTGACCAAGCGAAGATTACTATTGACTCAGATGTTGATTGGTCTTTGGATGGCGAGAAGGAAAAGGGACAAAGTTATATATCATTTAGGGTTATCCCAGATGCTATTAATTTCATTTATTAAGTAGGCGATTCTTTGTCGCCTGCGGGCGACAAGGAGGAAGTATAGATGTTAAGAAAAAGTGATTTAGAAAAAATCGGAAAATATGCAGAGCTTGCACAGGGACACGATCAAGTAGATAAAGATTTATTTACTCAGTTCGGTGTTAAGCGTGGTCTTCGTGACATCAACGGTAAGGGTGTAGTTACGGGTATCACTAATATTTCTCGTGTGGAATCTACAGAGGAAGTGGATGGCAAGATTGTGCCATGCGCTGGTAAGTTGTACTTTAGAGGATACAACGTAAAAGATTTGGCAGCTGGATTAAAAGAGTCTGGAAGATTCGGTTTTGAAGAGATTGCTTACTTGCTTCTTTTTGGAGAACTTCCAACAGCCGATCAACTAAAAGAGTTTGAAGGAGTGCTTGCAAGTTGCAGACACCTTCCAACTAACTTTGTAAGAGACGTAATTTTAAAAGCGCCTAGTAAGGACGTTATGAACTCAGTTACACGTTCTGTTTTAACGCTAGCGTCATATGATAAAGATATGTCTGATACATCCGTGGATAATGTTTTGAGACAGTGTATCGAACTTATTGCGACACTACCTATGCTTGCAGTTTACGGATATCATGCATTTAACCATTATAAGAGAAATAAGAGTTTATATATTCACAGACCTAGCGCGAAGCTTTCAACAAGTGAGAACTTCTTGAGAATGCTTCGTCCAAATATGCACTACACAAAACTTGAGGCTAAGGTTTTGGACTTGCTACTTATCTTGCATATGGAGCACGGTGGTGGTAACAACTCAACATTTACTACACGTGTAGTTACATCATCTGGTTCAGATACTTACTCCACAATTGCGGCAGCGCTTTCATCTTTGAAAGGACCAAAGCACGGTGGAGCAAACATCAAAGTAGTTCAGATGTTTAAGGACATCAAAAAGAACTGTGGCGATACAAAAGATCCAGAGCAGGTTAAAGAGTACTTGAGAAAAATCTTGAACAAAGAAACTTTCGATCAGAAAGGTCTTATATATGGAATGGGCCACGCTATTTATTCAGTGTCTGACCCAAGAGCAGAAATCTTTAAAGAAGAAGTAGAAAAACTTGCTATCGAGAAAGGCAAAGAAGAAGACTTCGAACTATACAGCTTGATTGAAAATCTTGCTCCAGAAGTTATTGCTGAGGAGAGAAAGATTTACAAGGGCGTTAGTGCAAACGTGGATTTCTTCAGTGGACTACTTTATAGCATGCTAGATATTCCAGAGGAGCTCTACACACCAATGTTTGCGATTGCAAGAATTGTTGGATGGAGTGCTCACAGAGTGGAAGAACTAGTGGCAGCAGACAAGATTATGAGACCGGCTTACGTAAGTGTTTGCCCATATAACGAATACAAAAATATAGAAGATAGATAAAAATATACCAGACTCTTTAATGAGTCTGGTATAATACTATTTAGGGAAAAGTTCGGATTATTTAAGGGGTTACTATGGCAAAATCAGAGAAACAAAAATTAAAAACAATGGCGGTTTTGGACATCCTTCGTGAAAACACGGACGATGAGCACGGAATAACTATGCCTGAGATTATTGAAAAGTTAGATGCAGTGGGAATTTCTGCTGAGCGAAAATCCATATATAAAGATGTGGAAGAACTACAAGATTACGGCTATGAGATTTCCAAAGAAAAAGAGGGCGGAAAGTTTAAGTACTTTCTTTTGGATAGAGAGTTTGAATTACCAGAACTAAAACTTTTGGTGGATGCAGTGCAAGCATCTAAGTTTATTAGTGAGAAAAGATCTAATGAACTAATCACCAAAATCGAGAAGCAAGCATCCAAACATCAGGCAAAAGAACTTCACCGCCAAGTATATGTAACTAACCGCGTGAAGACTGACTACGAGAGTGTTTATTACAATATTGATGATATAAATCTAGCCATTAACGAAGATAGCCAGATAGAGTTTGACTACTTTGAGTGGACAATGGATAAAGAAATGGCAATGCGTGAGAATGGCCATAAGGAAAAGATTAGTCCATGGGCTTTGATGTGGGATGACGAGAATTACTATATGGTGGCATTTGATAGCGAGAGCGAGATCATCAAGCATTACCGCGTGGATAAGATTCGTCATATTAAGCTTACGGGCGAGCACAGAGATGGAAAGTTGGAGTTTGACGGTTTCGATATGGCTTCCTACGCCAAAGAGACATTTGGCATGTTTACTGGCGAGCCTGAAAACGTGGAGTTAGAGTTTGACAATAACTTTATCGGAGTTGTTCTTGATAGATTTGGAAAAGACATAATGATTATAAACAAGGGCGACAAATTTAGAGTGCATGTGGATGTTAATTTAAGTGACCAATTCTTCGGATGGATTATGGGACTTAACGAGGGTGTTAAGATAGTGGGTCCAGAAAATGTAGTGGAAGCTTATAAGGAAACTTTGGCGAAGGAAATAAAGAAATATAAATAGGACTACTATGAGCGAGAACAAAAGAGGAAAACTTTATATCTTTACTAGTTACACACCGGGCGCTGGCAAAAGTTACCGTATGGTGGCAACAGCTTGCGAGCAGGAAGACAGCGTGATGGTGGGTTTTCTTAATTCTGCCCATCGTGATATGGCAAAACTTTTGGATGATTATGATGTGGCTATAGGAGATTTTTCAAAGTATTCAGTGAATGGGATTTTGGCAGAGAATCCTAGCGCTGTGATCTTTGACGAACTCGGAATGCATAGCAGAAATAGAGACTCAAGAAGACTTCGCAAAAAGCACGGAACAAAAGACAAGAAAAGTGAAACTTTTATTTACCATGATATAGATACCATTTTGGATGCGGGCATAAATGTGTATGCGTCCGCTAACTTGAAGCGTTTTGATAGTGCTAATCCTGTGTTTAAGGAAATCACAGGAATTGGTGTTAAGACAAAAGTGCCAGATGAATATTTGGAAAAAGCGGATAAGATTATTTTTATTGACCGCGAGCCAGATCTTATGATTGCAGACTACGAGGATGGAAGTTTGTTTGTGGATAAATATATGAAATCAAAGATTATGCAAAAGAACTTCTTACCAGAGACTTTGACTAAGTATAGAGAGGTTAGCTTGAAATATCTAGAAAAGTTCGGCGATAAAGTGGAAGTAGTTTTTAGAAGCGGCGAGGGACAAGAATAAAAGAAGGAACAAGAAGATTAGGATGAGCGAGATTTTTATATACGATACAAAATACGAAGGCGAAGATGCAAAGAGCAAAATCGCAAGAGTAAGAAGTCTGATGCTTGAAAAGGGAATGGATGTTTTAAAAACATTTGTGCCAGAAGAAGCAGCATGGCTTCTTAATTTACGTGGAAGCGGAGCAGGTGAGGAATACGCAGATGATTTAAAGAAGTTCACGCCTGTTTTTCTTTGTGAACTAGAAATGAGTGCTGGCGAGATAAAATTTTATGTAAACCAAGAGATTCCAGAAGAAGTTGCCAGCTATTTGGATGACTTGAGAGTTTCAGTTTTGCAAAAGGATTTGGAAGAGCGAGAGATTAATATAGAAGAAGATAAGACTTTGATTTCTGAACTAATGATGATCAAAAATGAAACACAAATTCAGAATATGAAAGAAGTGTTTTTGGATGATGGACTTGTTCTTACAAAGTTTATCAGATGGATTAAGACCGAGGCAAAGATTGGATCTTTGACTGAGATTGATGTGAAGAAAAAAATGGAAGAGTTAAGAAGTGAAGTGGCTGACTACAAGATGCCAAGCTTTGAAACTATTCCTGCATACAATGAGAGTGCAGCGGATATTCACTATCATGTAACCAAGGAGTCTAACAAGGTGATTAAGCCAGAAGGTTTAATTATGGTAGATACAGGTGGACAGTATTTGCGAGGAACTACAGACACTACAAGAACTATTGCGCTTGGACCCGTTACAGATAAGATGAAAGAAATGTATACAGCAGTTTTGAAAGGTCATATAGATGTGGTGTTATCAAAAGTGGAAGAGGGAACTACTGGAGATGTACTAGATGAGACTGCAAGAAAGTACATTAAGGAAAAGGGCTTGGATTACAAGCACGGAACTGGACATGGACTTGGACATTTCCTAAACGTTCACGAATACCCAAGAAGAGTGTTTAATGAGAAAACTAAGTTTTATGAGAATATGACATTTTCCAACGAACCTGGTGTGTATTTGGAGGGCGAGTTTGGAGTGAGGATTGAGAATATTGTTAGAAGTGTTAAAAAGAATGGTGAAATTTGTTTTGAAAACTTCACCCTAGTGCCATATGAAAAGGAATTAATTTTACAAGAAAAACTGAGTGAGGATGAGAAAGAATATTTAAGAGATTATCATGAAAAACTACTGAAAGTTTTTAAAGATTATTTGAATGATGAAGAATATAAATGGTTAAAAGAACAGCGAATATAAAAATCACATATAGAATATGTTGACAAAGCATAAAAAAGTGATATCCTAGAATCCTAATATTATTACAGAGTAAAAACTGTAAGATAGGGGGATTATATGGATATCATTTTTTATGATAAAAATATCGAGATATTGCAGAGTGAGAGTATAAAAAAACATATTAAAAAAATATGTGAGACAGTTGCGTGTGTTATTAAGATAAATAACCTTTTAGTTCCAATAGATAAAGAAAAATTTGTTGAGAATAATATTAGAAGTAATTATGAAATAGTAGCAAAGATGAACCCGGTTAAAACAATTTACTATAATGCATTAGATAAATATCTAGGAAAGCCATCGGAACAATTAAAAGAATACTTACGTTCAATAGGCAGTGTTGCTTTGAGTGAGTATGGCATAGTGTATTTGTCGAATAAATCAGCAAGGGATATTATTTTTCACTCTTTCAATAGTTTGAAAGCATATGGAGTTGGCGCAATTAAAGAAGTGCTAGAGAACGGCAAGGCTATTTACTATAAATCAAAATATGATAAAAAGAGCGATAGACTAGTTATTGCAGCGCCAATAAATATTAGTGGGAAATTACATAAAGGAAAATTTATGATGGGAGTAGCGGTGGAGGTGTATCCCGCATCAAATAGGGCAACATTGATAGAATTAGCAATAGAAAAAGAGCCCTACGGACTACTATCGTCAAAAATGACTACACGTAGATCAGACTCTCCTTCTATACTCACATTACTACAACAAGTAATAGATGTCAAGAATGGTAATCTTTCTTTAGATCAAGTTACAGCAATTGGAATAGATAGCTAATAAAAAAGCTCCACCAATAGGTGGAGCATTATTTTCGGGGGACCTAGGGGAATCTCACCCCTAGGTTGAGTATGAAAAACTTAATACATCATTTAAATGATGTATTTAAATTTAATGTATCATTAAAAATGATACGGTGATAGTATAGCCTAAATATTAAAAAAAGTAAATAAAAATTTAACAATAATTCACTGCTCTAAAAATAGTTAAATATGCAAAAACTGTCAAAATATAGTCTTTAAATTTATAAAGAAAACAGTTATAATGTTAGCAGTGTATTTAAAAATGCGGACGCATTTGGCGAAGCCGCATAGGAGGAATTAAAGTGTTTGAGACAGATATTGGTATTGATTTAGGTACTTCGAGCATATTAGTTTATATAAAAGGTAAAGGTGTGGTTTTGAAGGAGCCTTGTGTGGTTGCTTTGGATCGTGATACTGATAAGATTGTGGCAGTGGGAGAAGAAGCCAGACTTATGATTGGCAGAACTCCTGGCAATATCGTGTCAGTTCATCCTATCAAGCAGGGTGTTATTTCAGACTACTCTATTACAGAGCAGATGATTCGTTACTTCATCCAGAAGGCTGTGGGTAAGCGCTCTTTTAGAAAGCCAAGAGTGTGCGTAAGTATTCCAAGTGGAGCTACTGAGGTGGAGACTAAGGCTGTTATGGATGCTACATTCCAGGCGGGCGCTAGAGAAGTGTTTATAGTTAAGGCACCTTTGGCTGCAGCTATTGGAGCGGGTATCGATGTAAACTTGCCATTCGGAAACTTAATAGTGGATATCGGTGGCGGTACAACAGACTTAGCTGTTATTTCACTTGGCGGAATCGTGGTTAGTTCATCACTTAAGTTAGCCGGTGAAGATTTTGACGAAGCCATCGTCAAATATATGAGAAAGAAACATAATCTTTTGATTGGAGATAGAACTGCTGAGGAGATTAAAGTGGGGATTGGTTCTTGCTTTAACGAGGCGGAGAAAACTTCTATGGAAGTGAGCGGTCGTAATCTTGTGACTGGTCTTCCAAAAGTTTTGGAGGTGACATCAGCTGAAACTGAAGAAGCTCTAAGAGATGTTTCAGACAGTATGGTGGAAGAGATTCACAAAGTACTAACTGACACTCCACCGGAGCTAGCGGCAGATATCGCAGAGAGAGGAATCGTCTTAACAGGAGGTGGATGCTTACTTCATGGAATTGATGAATTAATCGAATCCAAGACAGGCATCAACACAATGACTGCAGAAGATCCAATGACAGCTGTGGCCATAGGAACAGGTCAGTATCTAGATTTCCTAGATGAGGCTGCTAAAGAAAACAAAACAATAGATTAAAATAAAAGCTGTCCCAAATCCAAGGGGCAGCTTACATTTTGTTTTAAAGTCACTTAAAATGCGAGTGGGACTAAGAAAGTACATAGAATTAAGTAACATTTTAAAGAAAGGTTAACATGACAACAGTAACTGGTTTTGTAGAAAACATTTTATATCAAAACCCAGACAACGGCTATGCGGTTCTAATACTGTCTGAGGACACAAACGAGTACACTTGTACTGGTGTATTTGGTTATGTGGGCGAGGGCGAGTATCTAGAAGTTGAGGGTGAAGAAGTATTCCATAATGTATATGGAGAACAAATTAAGATGCATTCTTATCGCATGGTGCCAGCTACTGATGAACAGGCCATGAAAAAGTATTTGGGCTCGGGTGCTATTAAAGGAATAGGTCCGGCGTTGGCTGAACGTATAGTTAACCGTTTCCAGGATGATACTTTTAGAATTATTGACGAAGAGCCAGAGATGCTAGCAGAGGTAAAGGGCATTAGTATTAGAAAGGCTATGGAGATTTGTAATCAGATAGAGTCTATGCGAGAGATGCGTGATGTAATGATGTTCTTGCAAGACTATGGAATCTCTCCAGCACTCTCCACTAAGATTTACAAATCATATGGTAATAGTGTTTACGATGTTATAAAAACTAATCCATATAGACTAGCAGACGATGTAGTGGGAATTGGATTTAAGCGCGCCGATGAGATTGCTAGACGAGCAGGAGTGGAAGTGCATGCTGCCATTCGTATTAAGAGTGGAATGGTGTATGCTTTGCAGGAGGCTGCTAACACTGAGGGGCACACATATCTTCCAAAGGAAAAGATGGTGGAAGCGACAGTCAATATGCTAGGACTTCGTGACCAGTTCCAGTCACCTGATGGAAGTTTCAATATGGAACTTTTAGATCAGTGTTACACTGAACTTCTATTAGAGAAGAGGCTAGTTAAGAAAGAGATAGAAGGAGAGGAAGCAGTTTTTGCTATGCCTTTCTGGAATGCCGAGCGAACTATTGCAAACAAGTTAGAAGATTTAAATATAGATACACCTGAAGACGATTATATGATGGGTGTTAAGTTAGACACGATTGAGAAACTTACAAATATTTCTTTGGACGAGCTTCAAAGAAATGCGATTATTGCCACACAAAATCACGGTGTGTCTGTTATCACTGGTGGACCGGGTACTGGAAAGACTACTACCATCAATGCGATTATAAAAATGTTTGAAAGTGATGGGCTTGAGGTATCGCTAGCGGCGCCTACTGGGCGTGCGGCAAAGAGAATGACAGAAGCTACAGGACATGATGCTATGACTATCCACAGGATGCTTGAGGTGGTGGGCGATGAAACTGAGACAGAATACCAAGCAACATTTGGTCACAATGAGCAAAACCCACTTGAGACTGATGTCATAATAGTGGATGAAGTTTCTATGGTAGATACATTTTTAATCTGTGCGCTACTTCGCGCAATGCTTCCTGGCACAAAACTTGTTTTGGTGGGCGATGTCAACCAGCTTCCAAGTGTGGGACCTGGAAATGTTTTAAAAGACATTATCGCGTCTGAAAAGTTTGAAACTACATTCCTCACAAAGGTTTATCGCCAAGAGGGCAAGAGTGGGATTGTAACTAATGCCCACAAGATTAACAACGGCGAGGAAGTGGAACTTGATAACACCGAAAAAGACTTCTTATATATAGAAAGAAACGATGTGCAATCTACCAAGAATGCCACTATCGGACTTATCACTCAGAAACTTCCAGAGTTTGTCGGAAGCGATATGTTAGACATTCAAGTCCTTACTCCAATGCGTAAAGGAAACATAGGTGTGGAGGTTTTGAATAAAGACCTTCAAAGATATATTAATCCACCTTCAAAGGCTAAAAAGGAGCAGGTGGTAAATGGCGTGGTATTTCGCGAGGGCGACAAAGTAATGCAGATCAAAAACAACTACGATCAGAAGTGGCTCATCAAAGCGAAGAATGGAATGACTGTGGAGAGTGGTACGGGAATCTTTAACGGAGATATCGGAATTATAACATCCATTAACACAACCACACATTATATAGAAGTAAAGTTTGACGATGACAAGTATTCGGTTTATGACTCAAACGAGGCAGAGCAGTTAGAGTTAGCGTATGCTATCACAGTTCATAAGTCGCAAGGCTCTGAGTATCCAGCAGTTATTATGCCGCTTGTTATTGGAAACAATCGTTTGATGACAAGGAATCTTTTGTATACCGGAATCACTAGAGCGATGAAGTGCGTTTGTATAGTTGGTAGAAAAGAAATCTTTGACGGCATGATTAAAAATGTGGACGAGCACAAAAGATATTCTGGACTAAAGTGGCAGCTAACTGAACAGGCAGAAGAGCAGGCATAGCTACAGGCGGCCAACCAATATAAAACTAAATAGGGGGAAGAGATGAAGAGATTAATAAAGGCGTTTTATCCAGACGTCTGTCCAAACTGCGACAAAGTAATAGGAAACGTAGGTTTATGCCAAGACTGCAAAGGAGCATTCAGGCTTTTAAAGCAACCTATATGCGGAGTGTGCGGAAGAACAATGAGTGAGGACGGTTTCTCTTGCGAGGAGTGCAAAAGGATAAAACACTATTTTAAAAGAAATGTATCTGTATTTGAATACAGAGGAGATATAAAGGAAAGCATTTACAGATTTAAGTATGGCAATATGAGGTGCTACGCCGAATTCTTTGCAGCGGAAGCCGTGAAGAAATATGGGAAATTGATTAAGACTTGGAAGATAGATGCGATAGTTCCAGTTCCTATGTATAAGCATAAGCAAAGGATGCGTGGGTATAACCAAGCGGAGGAGCTTGCGAGGTCTTTGGCGAGGGCTAGTGGTATTAAGATGGATAGCAAGCTACTTATGCGAATCAAAGATACTGTGCCCATGAAGACCTTGAGTAAGCAGCAAAGATACGAGAATTTAAAGAAAGCGTTCATTGTTAATAAGAAGAGACAGAAGCACAAGCGAGTGTTAATAGTTGATGATATTTTTACAACTGGAAGTACAATCGATGCGTGCGCGAGAGTTTTAAGGAAAAGTGGCGTGGAAATAGTATATGGAATGTGCATTGCAAGCGGTTCCTAGACCACAAGATATAGATTAAAACTTGTGGTTGACGAGTGGGGGTTATTCTGTTATATTATTTAGGCAGAGACGAGAGGTCTTTTTTTTGTGCTGAAAATATAGGTAAATTTTGGATGCATAAACTTAAGAAAAACTCGATAAATAAAGGGATTTTACCCTTAAAAATAGGAAGGTGGATCTTATGAGAACAAAGATTACATTAGAATGTACAGAGTGCAAACAGAGAAACTATGATACTACAAAAGATAAGCAGGCTCATCCAGACAGAGTTGAGACTAAAAAATATTGCAAGTTCTGCAAGAAGCACACTTTGCACAAAGAGACTAAGTAATTATTTTTTGGAGGTTTATCATGGCTAAAGATAATAAAGGACAAGGCAAATTCAAGACTTGGTGGACAGGACTAAAGTCTGAATTTTCAAAAATCATATGGCTCAATCGCAAAACTGTTATTAAGCAGACAGTTATTGTTATTGTGGTAACTTTTATTGTGGGTGTATTAATCACAATTATTGATTTCTACAGCCAGCTAGGTTTGAAGCAGATAGTTAGCAAGGCTATGGCGCAAGATACTACAACAGCTGCAGCAGAGCAGGCACAGCCAGCTAGCCAGCAGGCAGTTCAAGAAACAGTAGCTAAGGCACAGAAAGCTAACAAGGCTAAGAAGGCTGACACAAAGAAAGCTGACACAAAGACAAAGACTACTAAGAAAGCTAAATAATAAGCGATTAAAGGAGCGATAAAATGGCGGAAGCAAGATGGTACGTTGTTCATACCTATTCAGGATATGAAAACAAAGTAAAAGCTAATATCGAGCAATCTATCGAGAATAGAAAATTGCACGATACTATATTAGAAGTATCAGTTCCGACTCAGGAAGTAGTAGAAACTAAGAACGGTAAAACCAAGGTATCTGAAAAGAAATTGTTACCAGGTTACGTTCTTGTAAATATGGTTATGAATGATGAAACATGGTACATCGTTAGAAATACTAGAGGTGTTACAGGTTTCGTTGGACCAGGAAGTAAACCAGTTCCACTTTCAGAGGACGAAATGAAGAACTTAGGCGTTAAGCAGACTGAGAAAATCAATGCCGACTTTGAGATTGGCGATATGGTTGCTGCTATCGACGGCGTTTGGAACGGCACAGCAGGTGTTGTTAAGAGAATTGACGAAGGTAAGCAGACAGTTACTATTAACGTAGATATGTTTGGTAGAGAGACTCCTGTTGAACTTAAGTTCGCAGAAGTTAAGAAGATGAGATAGTTATAACGAGTAATCGTTTTATACTAGATGAATGTCATACAATGATTCGTATGGCAGTGGGAGGGGTCCCCCGATAATACCACGAATTTTTAGGAGGTGCCAAAATGGCAAAGAAAGTAGAAGGTTATATCAAATTACAGATTGAAGCTGGAAAAGCTACTCCAGCACCACCTGTAGGACCAGCGCTAGGTCAGTATGGACTTAACATTGCACAGTTCACAAAAGACTTTAACGCTAGAACTCAGGATCAACCAGGAATGATTATTCCTGTAGTTATCACTGTATACCAAGACAAGAGTTTCAGTTTTATTACTAAGACTCCACCAGCAGCAGTTCTTCTAAAGAAGGCAGCTAAGATTGGTAAGGGTGCAGGTAACTCACTTACAGAAACTGTAGCAACAGTTACTAGAGCAGACCTAGAATCTATTGCAGAGATAAAGATGAAAGACCTTAATGCCGCTAACATGGACACAGCTTGCAGCATGATTGCTGGTACAGCTCGTAGCATGGGTATCAAGGTAGAAGACTAATAGGTCTTTGTCGAGGGCGAGTTATTTGTCCTAAAGGAATTAGAAAGTAATAATATTTGATAAAAAGTGGGAGGTTTATCCGTTATTACCACTAGGAGGTATTTATGAGAGGAAAGAATTACGTAGATTCAGCAAAAGAAATCGATAGAGATAAAAAATACGATATCGAAGAAGCTGTATCTTTAGTTAAAAAAAGCGCAAAAGCTAAATTTGATGAGACAGTAGAACTACACATCAGAACTGGTTGTGATGGACGTCACGCTGAACAGCAGATCCGTGGTGCCGTAGTATTACCAAACGGTACAGGTAAAGATGTTAAGGTTTTAGTATTCGCTAAAGGACCTAAGGCTGACGAAGCTGAAGCAGCTGGTGCAGATTATGTAGGTGCAGATGATCTTGTAACAAAGATTACATCTGAAAACTGGTTCGACTATGATGTAGTAATTGCTACACCAGATATGATGGGTGTTGTTGGTAAACTTGGTCGTGTATTTGGACCAAAAGGTTTAATGCCTAACCCAAAAGCTGGTACAGTTACAATGGACATCACAAAAGCAGTGGAAGAAGCAAAGGCTGGTAAGATCGAGTACAGACTTGATAAGGCTAATATCATCCACGTACCTGTTGGTAAAGCTTCATTCTCAGAAGAAGCATTAGTTCAAAACTACAACGCTCTTCTTGAGGCAATCAATAAAGCTAAACCATCATCACTTAAGGGTACATACCTTAAGACAATTACATTGACATCAACTATGGGACCTGGTGTAAAGGTTAAGTCTGAAAAGGTAGAAGACTAATCAGATCCTAAGTTGACAATAAATTTTAAGTGTGATATATTTTCACACGATGGTTATATACCAAATGCCGAAGACAGTAGGTGTCGCAAGACGTAAACATAGTGCCTACCGAGGATTTAGTAAAGACTATTTAATTTTAGACTTTATACCTCTCTGTCTTTGGATGGAGAGGTTTTTCTTATATAAAGCCTCAAAAGCATATGGTGTAAACCAAAAAATAATTATAAGGAGGCAAAAGATGGCAAACGTAGAACTTAAGCAACCTGTTATTGATGAGATTTCAGAGTTAATCGATGGTGCTGCTACAGTTGTTTTGGCTGACTACCGTGGACTTACTGTTGCTGAAGATACTGATCTTCGTAGACAGCTAAGAGAAGCTGGTGTTACATACAAAGTATACAAGAACAGCATGATGAACTTTGCTTTCAAAGATACAGAGTTTGCAGATTTGTCACAGCATCTAGCAGGCCCAACAGCTATCGCAGTTTGTAAGGAAGATGCCACAGCAGCAGCTAGAATCCTAGCTAAGTTCGCTAAGAACGCTGAGGCTCTTGAAATCAAAGGCGGTGTAGTAGAAGGTGTTTACTATGATGCAGCTGGTATTGGTACTATTGCAAGTATTCCTGCAAGAGACGAGTTACTCGCTACATTGCTTGGATCACTTAAGTCACCAATGGCAGACTTCGCTCGTGTTATTAAGCAGATTGCAGAAAAAGACGGCGAAGAAGTAGCTGAAGAAGCAGAAGAAGCTAAGACTGAAGATGCTCCTGCAGAGGAAGCAGCTGAAGAAAAGGCTGACGATGCAAAGGAAGAAGCTACAGAGGAAAAGGCTGAAGAAGCTCCTGCAGAGGAAGCCAAAGAAGAAGAGGCTCCAGCAGAAGAGGAGAAAGCCGAAGAAGCAACTGAAGAGGAAGCTCCAGCTGAAGAAGCTGAAGAGGCTCCAGCTGAAGAACCAGCAGAAGAAACTGCTGAGGAAGAAGCTGAAGAAGAGGAAGCTCCTGCTGAAGATGCAGAATAATCAATTTAGAAAAAGAAATTTAATTGGAGGATTTTAAAATGACTACAGAAGAAATTATTGAAGTTATAAAAGGTTTATCAGTATTAGAATTAAACGACCTTGTAAAAGCTTGTGAAGAAGAGTTTGGTGTATCTGCAGCAGCAGGTGTTGTAATGGCTGGCGGAGCAGCAGGCGGAGACGCTGGTGCAGCTGACAAGGATGAGTTTGATGTAGAGCTAACAGAAGTTGGTGATCAGAAGGTTAAGGTTATCAAGGCTGTTAAGGATGCTACAGGTTTAGGACTTAAGGAAGCTAAGGAATTAGTTGATGGCGCTCCTAAGGTTATCAAAGAGGGTGCTCCTAAGGAAGAAGCTGAAGCTCTTAAGACTCAGATCGAAGAAGTTGGCGCTACAGTTACTCTTAAATAATAACTATATAAATCAACTATTAATAAAAAACCCTTGCATATGCAAGGGTTTTTTGTTACAATGAAAGTCGCTGTTTATGCGGCCTTTTATTTTTGCGCCCAAAAACCCCTATTTTAAAGGGAATTCGGGCAAAAAACTAATAAAATTAAGTATAAATAGCAGAAACTTTATTTAATTAACTTTAAAGGAGAAATGTCAATGGAGAAGAACAGAATTCGTCCTGTGAAAGCAGGAAAAGGAATGAGAATGAGCTATTCTAGACAAAAAGATGTGCTAGACATTCCTAATTTGATCGAAGTTCAGAGAGATTCATATGACTGGTTCTGCACAGAAGGCTTAAGAGAAGTTCTTGATAGTGTATCTCCAATCGAGAGTCACGATCAAAACTTAAGCTTAGAGTTTATTGACTTTGAAGTGTGTGAAGACGAGAAGAAGTACTCTATCGAAGAGTGTAAAGAAAGAGATGCTACTTACTCAGCTCCACTTCGTGTTAAAGTGCGCCTTCATAATAAGGAAACAGGTGAAATCACTGAACACACAATTTTTATGGGTGACTTACCACTCATGACAAAGACAGGTACTTTCGTAATTAACGGTGCTGA
The DNA here is from genome assembly GCA_017965495.1 of Eubacterium sp. Lineage (GTDB taxonomy): Bacteria > Bacillota > Clostridia > Lachnospirales > Lachnospiraceae > Eubacterium_G. The sequence continues at coordinate 35,958 of JAGCPW010000061.1, forward strand.
GCGTGTAATCGTTTCTCAGCTAGTTAGATCACCAGGTATCTACTTTGACGTAGAAAACGATAAGATTGGTAAAGAACTTTACTCATCACAGATTATACCTATTAGAGGTGCGTGGTTAGAATATGAAACAGATTCTAACGACATCTTTAACGTGCGTGTAGACAGAGCTAGAAAAGTTCCTGTAACTACACTTGTTAGAGCGCTAGGTGTTTCTACTGATGAAGAAATCCTAGAGATGTTTGGCGATGAGGCAAAAATCAAAGCTACATTAGAAAAGGATAACACTGAGGACTATGAGAGTGGTCTTAAAGAAGTGTATGCAAAGATTCGTCCAGGCGAGCCTTTCAGTAAGGAAAGTGCTGAGAACATTATTGGAAATATGTTCTTTGACGATCACAGATATGATTTAGCTAGAGTTGGTAGATATAAATACAATAAGAAGCTTGCTTACAAGAATCGTATTGTAGGATTTACTTTGGCTGAGTCAGTAGTAGATCAGAGCACTGGCGAAATTATTGCTAGAAAAGGAAAGACTGTGGATGAGGAACTTGCTATCAAGATTCAGAACGCTGCAGTTCCTTCAGTTACAGTTGAAATAGAAGTTCAAGGCGAGAACGGACCAGAGAAGTCTACAGAAAAAGTTATGTCTAACATGGCTGTAGATATACAAAACTATGTGAAGTTTGACGCTTCTGAATATGGTATTAATGAGGATGTTTATTATCCAGCATTAGCTGAGTTGATGGCAGAAAACAAAAAGGTTGGTGACCTTAAAGAAGCCATCAAGAAAAACACAGCTAAATTGATGCCAAAGCATATAACAAAAGAAGATATTTTTGCATCTATTAACTATTGTATGAATATCGAAAAAGGTATTGGTACTACAGATGACATCGACCACTTAGGAAACAGACGTATCCGTGCGGTTGGTGAACTACTTCAGAACCAGTATCGTATCGGTTTCTCAAGAATGGAAAGAGTCGTTAAAGAAAGAATGACTAACCAGGATTTAGAAACTGTTTCTCCACAGACATTAATTAATATTAAACCTGTAACAGCTGCTGTTAAGGAATTCTTCGGAAGTTCACAGTTGTCACAGTTTATGGACCAAAACAACCCACTTGGTGAGTTAACACATAAGAGACGTCTATCAGCCCTAGGTCCTGGTGGCCTTTCAAGAGACCGTGCCGGATTTGAGGTTCGTGACGTTCACTATACTCACTACGGAAGAATGTGTCCTATCGAGACACCTGAAGGACCAAACATCGGTCTTATCAACTCATTTGCTACATACGCTAGATTAAATGAGTACGGTTTTGTTGAGGCTCCATATAGAGTAGTAGATAAAAAGAATAAGAATAACCCTGTAGTTACAGATGAAGTTGTTTACCTTGCAGCAGACGAGGAAGATAACTACACAGTAGCACAGGCTAACGAACCTTTGGACGACAAAGGACACTTCGTTAACAATAACGTATCAGGTCGTTACAGAGAGGAAATTTCACAGTTCCCTAAATCAAGAATTGATTTGATGGACGTGTCACCTAAGATGGTATTCTCTATTGCCACATCAATGATTCCTTTCTTACAGAACGACGATGCCAACCGTGCGCTAATGGGATCAAACATGCAGCGTCAGGCAGTGCCTCTAATGACTACTGAAGCTCCAGTAATCGGTACAGGTATGGAAGCAAAGGCTGCTGTAGACTCAGGTGTGTGCGTAGTGGCAGAACATCCTGGTGAAGTTATCAGATCTTCATCAGAAGAAATCACTATCAAGAATAGTGATAACAAAGAAGAACAGACATACAAACTACTTAAGTTTGCTAGAAGTAACCAGTCAAACTGCTACAACCAGAGACCAATCGTTTCAATTGGTGATAAGGTAGAGGCCGGCGAAGTTATTGCCGATGGTGCATCTACATCAAACGGTGAGATTGCCCTAGGTAAGAACCCACTAATCGGTTTCATGACTTGGGAAGGTTACAACTACGAGGATGCTGTACTTCTAAGTGAAAGACTAGTTCAGGATGATGTTTACACATCTATTCATATAGAAGAATACGAAACTGAAGCTAGAGATACAAAGCTTGGACCAGAAGAAATCACAAACGATGTAGCTGGTGTGGGTGAAGAAGCTAGAAAGAACTTGGATGAGAGAGGAATCATCAGAATTGGTGCTGAAGTAAGAGCCGGTGATATCCTTGTTGGTAAGGTTACTCCTAAGGGAGAGACTGAGCTTACTCCAGAAGAAAGACTTCTTCGTGCTATCTTTGGTGAGAAGGCTAGAGAGGTTAGAGATACATCTCTTAAAGTGCCTCACGGTCAGTCAGGTATCGTAGTGGATACAAAAGTATTTGAGAGAAAGGCTGGAGACGAACTTCCACCTGGAGTGAACGAGTCAGTCCGCATCTATGTTGCTCAGAAGAGAAAGATCTCTGTTGGTGATAAGATGGCTGGTAGACACGGTAACAAGGGTGTAGTTTCTCGTGTACTCCCTGTAGAAGATATGCCATTCCTACCAAACGGTCGTCCACTTGATATCGTACTTAACCCATTGGGCGTGCCTTCACGTATGAACATTGGACAGGTACTTGAGATTCACTTGTCACTTGCTGCTAAGGTGCTAGGATTTAATATCGCAACACCAGTATTTGACGGAGCAGACGAGAACGACATTATGGATACTCTAGAGCTTGCTAATGATTATGCAAACATGGAATTCAAGGACTTCAAATCTAAGTACAATGGTGTGCTTGTAAAAGAAGTTATGAAATACTTAGAGGATAACCAAGCTCACAGAGATGAGTGGAAAGGTGTTCCTATTAGAAGAGATGGTAAGGTTAGACTTCGTGATGGTAGAACTGGTGATTACTTTGATAATCCAGTTACAATCGGTTTCATGCACTACTTGAAACTCCACCACTTAGTAGACGATAAGATTCATGCTCGTTCAACTGGTCCTTACTCACTTGTTACTCAGCAGCCACTTGGTGGTAAAGCTCAGTTCGGTGGACAGAGATTTGGTGAGATGGAAGTTTGGGCACTTGAAGCTTACGGTGCATCTTACACACTTCAAGAAATCCTTACAGTTAAGTCTGATGATGTGGTTGGTCGTGTTAAGACATACGAAGCTATTATCAATGGCAAGAGTATTCCACAGGCTGGTATTCCAGAGTCCTTCAAGGTACTTATCAAGGAACTTCAGTCACTATCACTTGACGTTAAGGTACTAGACGAGAACGACAAAGAAGTTGAGATTAGAGAGAGCCAGGATTACGGCGATACATCTTTCAACTCAATTCTAAACAGCGATAAAAACTACGGCAAAAAAGAAACTATGAGTGATATGCAAAAAGCAGGATTCAGCGCAGACGAGGGCGTAGATAAAAACCTTGATGTGATGGATGCTGAGGATGCAGAATAAGGAAGGAGGAGATTAAAATGGCAGATAACAAAGCAAAAGAACAAATCATTTTTGATAAAGTAAAAATCGGTCTAGCTTCTCCTGAGAAGATTCGTGAGTGGTCAAGAGGTGAGGTTACTAAACCTGAGACTATTAACTATAGAACTCTTAAACCAGAAAAAGACGGATTGTTCTGCGAGAAGATATTTGGACCTAGCAAAGACTGGGAGTGTCACTGTGGTAAGTACAAGAAACAACGTTTCAAAGGCATGATCTGTGATCGATGCGGCGTTGAGGTTACTAGATCAAGCGTTCGTAGAGAGCGTATGGGTAGTATCGAACTTGCTACACCAGTTTCACACATTTGGTACTTCAAGGGTGTTCCATCAAGAATGGGACTTGTACTTGATATGTCACCAAGAGTACTAGAGAAAGTACTATACTTTGCTTCATACATCGTGTTGGATCCAAAGGATTCACCACTTGAGTATAAGCAAGTTTTAACTGAGAGAGAATACAGAGAAGCCAGAGAAGAATATGGCGACGAGTTTACAGTAGGCATGGGTGCTGAAGCTATCAAGCAGATTCTTGAAGCAATCGATATTGACGAAGAGTTAGAGAATCTAAAAGAAGAGCTAGAAAGTGCTACAGGCCAGAAGAAGACAAAACTTCTTAAGAGACTTGATGTATTCGAAGCTTTCAGAACTTCAGACAATAAGCCTGAGTGGATGGTAATGGACGTTGTTCCAGTTATCCCACCAGAACTTAGACCAATGGTTCAGTTAGATGGTGGTAGATTTGCTACATCTGACTTGAACGACTTATACAGAAGAATTATCAACAGAAACAACCGTTTGAACAAGCTACTTGATCAGATGGCACCTGAAATCATCGTTCGTAACGAGAAGAGAATGCTTCAGGAAGCTGTTGATGCTCTAATCGATAACGGTAGACGTGGTAGAGCAGTGACTGGCCCTGGTAACAGAGCACTTAAGTCATTGTCAGACATGCTTAAAGGTAAGCAAGGACGTTTCCGTCAAAACTTATTGGGTAAGCGTGTTGACTACTCAGGACGTTCAGTTATCGTGGTAGGACCAGAACTAAAGATTTATCAGTGTGGTCTTCCAAAAGAAATGGCTATCGAGCTATTCAAACCTTTCGTAATGAAAGAGTTAGTTAAACAAGAAAAGGCACACAATGTTAAGAGTGCTAAGAAGATGGTCGAAAGACTTGAGAATGATGTATGGGATATCTTAGAAGAGGTTATCAAAGAGCATCCAGTTATGCTTAACCGTGCCCCTACACTTCACAGACTTGGTATTCAGGCATTTGAGCCTATCCTAGTAGAAGGTAAAGCTATCAGACTTCACCCATTAGTTTGTGCGGCATTTAACGCCGACTTTGACGGTGACCAAATGGCTGTTCACCTTCCATTATCAGAGGAAGCTCAAGCAGAATGTAGATTCTTGCTACTTTCTCCAAACAACCTACTAAAACCTTCAGATGGTGAGCCAGTGGCAGTTCCATCACAGGATATGGTTTTGGGTATCTACTATTTGACTATGTCAAAGCCAGTAGACTACACAGGAACTGAGAGAGAAAAAGAACTTCCAAAGAATGCTAAGACATATAACACAGAAGAAGAAATCAGAGCTGACCTTGATAAGAAGAAGATTAAGGCAACAGATTTGATTAAGTTTAACTACGTTCACGTAATGAGCGCAAATGAAGAAGAGATTCAAGAAATCATTTGTACTCCTGAGGACGTATTTGGTAAATCATTCAGTAGTCCAAACCAGGCTATTCTTGCTTACGACAATAAAGAAATCACTCTTCACGAGAAGATTAACGTTAGAAGAACAGTCCTTAATGGTAAGGGTAAAGAAATCACTGGTATGGTTAAGACTACAGTTGGTCGTATCATCTTTAACGAAGCTATCCCACAGGATATCGGAATGATTGAGAGAAAGACTGACGCTGATTACCTAAGATACGAAGTTGAGCATCGTCTAGAGAAGAAACCTCTAGGACCTATGATTAAAAAGGTTATCGACATTCACGGCGCTACAAAAGCAGCAGAAGTGTTAGATAAGATTAAAGGTCTAGGTTACAAGTACTCAACTATCGCAGCTCTTACAGTATCTGTAGCAGACATGACTATTCCTGCGTCAAAGAAGGAAAAACTTGCTGAGGCAGATGCACAAGTAGAGAGAGCTCAGACTATGTACGAGCGTGGTTTGATGACAAACGAAGAGCGTTATAAATCAGTTATCGACGTTTGGAATAAAACAAACCAAGCAGTTAAGACAGACTTGTTAGAAGGTCTTGATAGATACAACAACTTAAGAATTATGTGGAAGTCTGGAGCCCGTGGTTCTGACGACCAGATCGCACAGCTAGCCGGTATGCGTGGTTTGATGTCAGATACAACAGGTAAAGATATCGAACTTCCAATCAAGTCAAGTTTCCGTGAAGGTCTAGACGTTTTGGAATACTTCATTTCAGCACACGGTGCTAGAAAGGGTCTTTCAGATACAGCGCTTAGAACAGCCGATTCAGGATATTTGACAAGACGTTTGGTGGACGTTTCACAGGGACTAATCATTAGAGAAGTTGATTGTTGTGAAGGCAAAGACGAACTACCTTACATCGAAGTTGAACCTTTGATGAGAAAAGGTAAAGAAATAGAATCCCTAGAAGAGAGAATTACAGGTAGAACTGCAGCTGAAACTTACAACGACAAGAAGGGTAACATGATTGTTAAGAAGAACCACGTAATCTACCCAGACAGAGCTAAGAAATTAATCGCAGCTGGATACAAGTCAATTAAGATTAGAACAGTTCTAACATGTAAATCACACCTAGGCGTTTGTGCTAAGTGTTACGGTACAAACCTTGCTACTGGAAAGACAGTTCAAGTAGGTGAGGCTGTAGGTATCATCGCTGCTCAGTCAATCGGTGAGCCAGGTACACAGCTTACAATGAGAACTTTCCACTCTGGTGGTATCGCCGGTGATGATATCACAAACGGTCTTCCTCGTGTGGAAGAGTTGTTTGAGGCTAGAAAGCCTAAGGGTGTTGCTATCGTAACTGAAATAGCTGGTAAGGCTAAAGTTCACAAAGACGGTAACAAGACAGAAGTAGAAGTTACAAATAAAGAAACTGGTGAGAGCAAGACTTACCTAATTCCATTTGGAATGAGACTTGTTGACAACCTAACAAGAACAAATCTTGAGGCTGGTGACAAACTAACAGAAGGTAACATCAACCCTCACGACATTCTTGCAATCAAGGATGTAAGAGCAGTTCAAGATTACATCTTATCAGAAGTAATCAACGTATATAACTCACAGGGTGTAGGTATTAACGACAAGCACTTAGAGATTATCGTACGTCAGATGCTTAAGAAGATTACTGTGGAAGATGCAGGCGATTCAGATTTTGTACCAGGTACAAATGTAGAGGCTATTGAGTTTAACGAAGTTAACGAACAACTTAAGGCTGAAGGAAAGACTCCTGCCACAGGAACACAAGTACTTCTTGGTATCACAAAGGCTTCACTTGCTACAGATTCATTCTTAGCAGCAGCTTCATTCCAGGAGACTACAAAGAACCTAACAGAAGCAGCTATCAAGGGAAGAATCGATCCGCTTAACGGAATCAAAGAAAACGTACTTATCGGTAAGTTGATTCCAGCTGGTACAGGTATGAAGATTTACAATAGAGTAAAACTAAATACAGACGAAACTATCGCTGAGGCTGTTCAAGAAGCAGTGGAAGCACCAGCAGAGGAAAAGGCTGAAGAGGCAGAATAATGAATGAATTATTACTTATTGGGTCAATATTTGTAATCTTTGGCGCAGAGTTAGCTTTCTATAAGCTCTTTGCAAAAAGTGGACTATATGTGTTCACAGCGATTGCAACTATTTCAGCAAACATCGAGGTTTTGATTTTCATTAAAGCATTTGGCCTTGATATGACACTAGGAAATGTATTGTTTGCAGCAACATTTTTATGTACTGATATTATCAGTGAAGTATACGGTGCAAGAGAAGCTAGAAAGGCTGTAACAATCGGTATTATTACAAACATTACTTTTGTAATCTTCGCACAGTGGTGGCTACTATACACACCGTCAAAGATTGATACAGTGATGCCTCATATGCATGGCGTATTCGATCAAGTGCCAAGAATTATGATTGCAAGTTTGGTTGTTTACATCATCGTGCAGTACTTGGATGTATTTCTATATCACAAGTGGTGGAAGCTTACAGATAAGTTGTTTGGCAACCACAGGAAATATTTGTGGTTCAGAAATAACGCATCAACTCTAATATCACAGTTTTTAAATACTGTATTGTTTAATGTATTTGCATTCTACGGAACAGTAAGTACAGGAGAGTTGATAAGCTTCATCTTTGTAGGATACATAATCTTTGTGGCTACATCATTTGCGGATACACCGTTTGTATATCTGGCTAGAAAGATTTCCGACAAGGGCAAATTTGTTATGGTATCAGATCCAAATGCAAGAAACTAATACAATAAAAGGTCTAAACTTAAGGTTTAGGCCTTTTTTATTGGTATTAAATCTGGTTATATTAAAAAAACAAAAATTGAATATATCAATAATACCAAAGTTTGATAAAATGTACGAAATGCAAAATCGATTCATTTAACTGGATCAGTAAGGAGGTAAAGGTATTATGAATAGCAAACTAACAAAAATAGTTTTAACATCTGTTTTTGCAGCGCTTGTATTCGTGGGAACATATGTAATCCATATTGCAATTCCAGCTACTGGAGGCTATATCAATATAGGTGATGCAGCAATACTTATTGCAGCATGGTCTTTGGGTGGAGCATACGCCGGACTAGCAGCGGGAATAGGCGCGGGTCTAGTAGACTTGGTTTTAGGACCAGTTTATGTACCAGGTACACTTGTTATCAAATTCCTAATGGCTTTAGTGGCTTCAATAATATTCTTTGCCCTAAGCACTAAAGGGTTTAGAAAGACAGGATACGTGGTAAGTGCTTTTGTGGCAGAAGTCATCATGATATTAGGATATCTTTTGTACGAAGGCGTATTCTTAGGACTAGGCTTAGGTGCATTTGCAGGAGTATATGGAAATGTAATCCAAGGCGTAGCTAGCATAGTAATAGGTGTGGTAGCTGTGGAAGTTTTGGAAAAGACAAAAGTAATAGCAAAGATTAAATCATACGTGTAGGAGAAAGACATGAGTATTAGAGATGATGCAAAGGCGGTAGCCAAAGAAGTAATAGAAAAAGGGAATTTGTCTAAAGGACAGATTCTAGTGGTTGGGTGTTCTAGCAGCGCAGTGGGCGGAAGCCTAATAGGCACTGACTCTAATGTAGATACAGCAGCAGAGGTCTTTGGCGGCATATATGAAGAAGCTAGGGACAAAGGAATTATTCTAGCGACACAGTGCTGCGAACATTTAAATAGGGCCATTATTGTGGACGAAGAAGAAGTGAAAAATCATCCGCTGGGCGCAGTTATCTTACAAGAAAAAGTGAGTGTTGTTCCTAAGCCAAAGGCAGGTGGATCGTTCTCGACAAAGGCTTATGAGACATTTGAAAAGCCAGTGACACTAGAACATATAAAAGCAGACGCAGGTATAGATATAGGCGGAGTGCTAGTGGGAATGCACTTAAAAGAGGTGGCAGTTCCTATCAAACTAGAAAATAATAAAGTGGGTGAAGCCATAGCTTTAGCGGCATATACCAGACCTAAATATATAGGAGGAGAAAGAGCTCATTACTAGAGCTCTTTTTCTTTGCCGGGATGTATTACATCTTCCTTTTTATCGTGATTTTTGCTATAATATTCGTTGACTCTGAAATCAGATATTATAAACAAAAGAGGTTTTTGAGATGGGTAAAACACTAGAAATCAGATGGCATGGTAGAGGAGGCCAGGGAGCCAAAACTGCAGCATTACTTTTAGCTGAAGTGGCTTTCAAAGTGGGCAAATGTGCTCAAGGTTTCCCAGAATACGGTCCAGAGAGAATGGGTGCGCCTATTACTGCGTATGACAGAATAAGCGACGCTCCAATTCGCGTGCATTCAAACATTTACGAGCCAGAGTATGTGGTGGTAGTGGATGAGACACTTTTAGAGTGCGTGGATGTAACAAAGGGACTACAAGAAGACGGAGCCATTTTGGTTAATACAGATAAAACTAAAGATGAGATTACGCCTTTCCTTAACGGATACAAAGGCAAAGTTTATACAGTGGACGCTAGAAAGATTGCTATGGAGTGCTTAGGAAAGAATTTCCCTAACACACCTATGCTTGCCGCTATCGTAAAAGTAACTGGCGCTTTGGATGAGGATACATTCCTAAAAGAAATGCAAGGTTCATTTGAGCATAAGTTTGCAAAGAAGCCAGAAGTGGTAGAGGGCAATATGAAGGCGCTAAAACAAGCATTTGAGGAGGTTAAGTAATGGCTAAATCAGATTTGGAAAAACTGGGTAGTGATGTTGCTTGGCAGGATGTGACTCGTGGAAACACTATTGTAGGTAGCGGAACTACTAGAGAGTTTAATACGGGTGATTGGACTAACGTAGCGCCAGTGATAGATGAAGAAAAATGTAAACAGTGTTTGCTTTGCGTACCTGTCTGTCCAGACAGTTGTATTGCAGTGCAAGATAATAAAAGACAGCCGATAGATTACGACCACTGCAAAGGTTGTGGCATTTGTGTAAAGGCTTGTCCATTTAACGCGATAACAATGGAGGTGAAGTCTAATGAGTAAGAAGGCATTTATTTCGGGTAACGAGGCTGTAGCTACAGCGCTTCGCCAAATCAACCCTGACGTATTTCCAGCATTTCCTATTACACCTTCCACAGAAGTACCACAGTACTTCTCAAACTATGTGGCAAATGGATTAGTGGATACAGAATTTATTACAGTAGAAAGTGAGCACAGTTCAATGAGTGCGGCTATGGGTGCATCAGCAGCAGGAGCAAGAGCTCTCACTGCTACATCATCTGCAGGTCTTGCATTTATGTGGGAAGTGTTAGGTGTGGCTGCATCTAGTAGACTTCCAGTGGGACTAGCAGCAGTTTGTCGTGCGCTTACAGGACCACTTAACATCAACTGTGATCATTCAGATACAATGGGAGCAAGAGACTCAGGCTGGATTCAGATTTATGCTGAAGATAACCAGGAAGCATATGACAATATGGTTATGGCTTTTAATATTGCTGAGAACAAAGACGTTATGCTTCCAATCATGATTTGTCAGGATGGATTTATCACAAGCCATGCTGTAAATGATATGGAAATTTTAGATGACGACGTAGTCAAAGAGTTTGTGGGCGAGAGAGAACCATCAGAGTATCTACTAAACCCTGATGAGAAATTTGCCGTAGGCCCATATGCTGTTTCAGATTACTATATGGAATCTAGAAAAGCGCAGGCTCATGCTATGGAAAATGCAAAGCAAGTGATTCTAGATGTGGCAAAAGATTTTGAAAAGATTTCAGGTCGTAAGTACGGCCTTATTGAAGAATACAAGATGGACGATGCTGAGTATGCAATAGTTATTATTGGTTCAGCAGCAGGTACATCTAAAGAAGCGATTGACCAGATGAGAGAGAATGGCGACAAAGTTGGTCTAGTAAAGGTAAGATCATTTAGACCTTTCCCAGCAGAAGAGATTGCAAACGCGCTAAAGGGATGCAAGGCAGTAGCTGTTATGGATAGAAGTGAAGCCTTCTCTACAAACGGTGGACCTTTGGGTGCTGAGACTATGCAAGCAATGTATCAGTACGGTTGCGATGCACTTGCAATCGATATTATGTATGGTATCGGTGGTCGTGATGTGAAAGTAGAAGACATCAAGGGTGTTTACGAGACACTTAAAGATATAGCAAAGACTGGTGATAGAGGAGATATCTATCGCTATATGGGATTACGTGATAAGGAGGCAAAATAATGGGTTACAATTTTAGAGAAACAATGAACAAACCTGAACGTTTTGCGCCAGGTCACAGAATGTGTGCAGGTTGTGGAGCTACAATTTGTGCAAGAAACGTCCTTCGTGGACTAAAACCAGAAGACAAAGCGGTTATCGGCTGTGCTACAGGATGTCTTAATGTTTCATCATTCCAGTATCCATATGTAGCATGGGAAGATAGCTATATTCACAGTGCGTTTGAAAATGCCAGCTCAACTATGAGCGGTGTGGTAGGTGCTTATGAAGCAATGAAACGCAAAGGCAAAATAGATGATGACTACAAGTTTATCGTTTTTGGCGGAGACGGTGGTACATATGATATAGGTATTCAGTCTTTGTCAGGTGCGATGGAACGTGGAACAGACTATACATACGTTTGTTATGATAACGGAGCATATATGAACACAGGTACACAGCGTTCATCAGCTACACCAATGTATGCGGACACTACCACTACACCAGTTGGTAGCGAGTCAGTTGGTAAGACACAGTATAGAAAAGATTTGTCTGATATTTTGGTTGCACACAGCATTCCATATGTGGCACAGACTACATTTTTTAATGGATTAAAAGATCTTCACACAAAATCAGAGCGTGCTATTTACACAAAAGGACCAGCGTTCCTAAACGTAATGGCTCCATGTCCAACAGGATGGAAATATGCTACTGATGATATTATGGAGATTTGTCGTTTGGCAGTAGAGACTAACTACTGGCCACTTTACGAAGTAGTTGATGGCAAGTGGATTGTAAGTTACGAGCCAAAGAATAGACTTCCTATTGAAGAGTTCCTTCGTACACAGGGAAGATTCAAACATCTATTTACTCCAGAAAACGAGCACTTGTTAGAAGAGTACCAGAAGGAAGTTGATAGAAGATGGGAAGACTTGATGTTTAAGGCAAGTAGAGGATAAAAATGTTAAATTTCGAATATCAGAACGATAAAGAAAAATTTAAAAATGCTATTACTAGACAAGGTGAAAAAGAAGGATTCATTGTCACAAAAGAAAACGATGAGTACTCACTTGCTTTTAACCTAGAGCATGAGAAAGGTAAGAGTTACTATCCGATAGGCTTTAAGGGAACAGTAGAAGAAAAGGATGGTAAGACTTCTCTAATCGGCAAAGTAAGTTACGGAATTTATCTTTATGTAATAGCGACAGTATTATATGCACTAATTATTGCTAGACTAGTTTATTCAGTAGTTCAGAATCAGCAGAAGAACACAATAATAGCTTTGGTAGCATTTGCTATTGCAGTCTTTATTACGGTGTATATGATACTGAAGATAAAGAAATCTAAGATGAGAATAATTGAGTTTTTAAATGGTTTAAATGTCTAAAAAACCAGCACGAAAGTGCTGGTTTTTATTTATTGTTTTCCACAATAGCTTTTATTAATCTTTCTATTGTTTCTGCCTGATCTTTCTCAAGCTTGTTGTAGTAAGGAACAATCCTATTCATCATCTCTGGATATCTGGTCTCAGTATCAAAGAAATCAACAGGAGTAATGCTTAGTTCCTCACAGATCTTAAAAAATACATCCATTGAAGGGTAGGACTTCTCGTTTAGGATACCATTGATGTATCCAGAACCTTGCCCAATCTTTAAACTCACATCTCTCGCAGTTCTGTTGTTTTCCTGCATTATTTCATTCAATCTAGTTGCAAATTCTGTCTTATTCATAATGTGTTTCTCCTGATGATATGTTATGTATCATCATATACTATATTTTCTGCTGATGTATTGGTATGAATGCGATATTTTACACAATGCGTAGGAATGGTTGCGACATTTACCAAAAAGTAACGCAATGAATAGGATATCTCGCTATTTTAGCTATCTTTGTCGCAGAATATTCTAAAAGTGTGATAAACACTAGAAAAACGGGATATTTTTTGCTTGACATCCCAAACCCCTTTAACTATAATAATATGGCGTGTTTATAGGGGTAAGTGCGCCCTAAATTAAGTATAAACATAGTTCTAATAAGGAGGTAAAACGGATGCCAACATTTAACCAATTGGTAAGAAAAGGACGTAAGACATCTACAAAGAAGTCTACTGCTCCAGCTCTTTTAAAGACTTATAACTCTTTAAATAAGAGAATGACAGATACTGCTTCTCCACAGAAGCGTGGTGTTTGTACAGCAGTTAAGACAGCTACACCTAAGAAGCCTAATTCAGCTCTTAGAAAGATTGCCAGAGTTCGTTTATCTAATGGTATTGAGGTAACAAGCTATATCCCTGGTGAAGGTCACAACCTTCAGGAACATAGTGTTGTTATGATTCGTGGTGGAAGGGTAAAAGACTTACCTGGTACAAGATACCACATCATTAGAGGAACACTTGATACTGCCGGCGTAGCAAACAGACGTCAAGCACGTTCAAAGTATGGTGCTAAGAGACCTAAGTAATTTTAGGTAGACTACATCACAGGTTGAATGATTTGTTTCGGTTATTAGAATTATGAAGCGATTTATCGCACATATATGAGTTGTCTAATACCGGCAAAACACAACTAAGTGAGTACCGTAGATCTAATCGCATGGAAACATGCAACTGAGTTTCTTCTATATAGAAGGGATTCTAAAAAAATGATTAAGGAGGGAAGTATTATGCCACGTAAAGGACATACTCAAAAAAGAGAGGTTTTGGCTGACCCAATGTACAATAGCATAATTGTTACTAAGCTTATCAATAACATCATGTTAGACGGTAAGAAGGGTGTTGCACAAAAGATTGTTTATGGTGCATTTGATAGAGTAGCTCAGGAAACTGGCAAGAATGCTCTTGAAGTATTTGAAGAGGCTATGAACAACGTAATGCCTGCATTGGAAGTTAAAGCTAGAAGAATTGGTGGTGCCACATATCAGGTACCAATTGAGGTTAGACCTGCTAGAAGACAGGCACTTGGACTTCGTTGGATTACAGAGTATTCTCGTGCACGTAGTGAAAAGACTATGGAAGAGAGACTTGCAAACGAAATTCTAGATGCTGCTAATGAGACAGGCGCTTCAGTTAAGAAACGTGAAGATATGCATAAGATGGCTGAGGCTAATAAAGCTTTCGCACACTACAGATTCTAATCACGTTATTAAATTAGAAACTATTAGTTTTTTGCATCGGATGCAAAGACTAAATAAACTTAAATCTTATGCGAAAGCATAACAAATTCGAAATAAGGAGGAAAAAGCTTTGGCTGGAAGAGAATATCCACTAGAGAGAACTAGAAACATCGGTATTATGGCTCATATTGATGCCGGTAAGACTACACTTACAGAGCGTATTCTTTACTATACTGGTGTTAACTATAAAATCGGTGATACTCATGAAGGTACTGCTACTATGGACTGGATGGAACAAGAGCAGGAGCGTGGTATCACAATTACATCAGCTGCTACTACATGTCATTGGACAAAGCAGAAGGATAACAAGCCAGCACCTGGCGAGTTAGAACACCGTATCAACATTATCGATACTCCAGGTCACGTGGACTTTACCGTAGAGGTTGAGCGTTCACTTCGTGTACTTGACGGTGCTGTTGGTGTGTTCTGTGCTAAGGGTGGTGTTGAACCTCAGTCTGAAAACGTTTGGAGACAGGCTGACACATACAACGTACCACGTATGGCATTCATCAATAAGATGGACATCTTAGGTGCAGACTTCTTTAACGCAGTTGACCAAATTAGGGAGAGACTTGGCAAGAACGCTATAGTTACACAGCTTCCTATCGGAAAAGAAGATGATTTCAAAGGAATCATCGACCTATTTGAGATGAAAGCTTACATCTACAATGACGACAAGGGTGAAGATATTTCTATCGAAGACATCCCTGCCGACATGAAAGATCAAGCTGATCAATACAGAGATGAGCTACTTGAAAAGATTTGTGAGTTAGATGACGAACTTATGATGGCTTATCTAGAAGGTGAAGAGCCTTCAGAAGAAGAACTTAAGAAAGTGCTTAGAACAGCTACTTGTGATTGTACAGCTGTACCAGTATGTTGTGGTTCTGCTTACAAGAACAAAGGTGTTCAGAAGTTGTTAGACTCAATCGTAGAGTTCATGCCAGCACCTACAGATATCGAAGCTATCAAGGGTGTTGATATGGATGGTAACGAAGTTGAGAGACACGCTTCAGATGATGAGCCTTTCTCAGCTCTTGCATTTAAGATCATGGCTGACCCATTCGTTGGTAAGCTAGCATTCTTTAGAGTTTACTCAGGTACTATGAACTCAGGTTCTTACGTACTTAACGCTACTAAAGAGAAGAAGGAGAGAGTTGGTCGTATCCTTCAGATGCACGCTAACAGTCGTGAAGAGTTAGACAAGGTATATTCTGGTGATATCGCAGCAGCAGTTGGTTTCAAACTAACAGCTACAGGTGATACTATCTGTGATGAGCAGGCTCCAGTTATCCTTGAGTCAATGGAATTCCCAGAACCTGTTATCGAGCTCGCTATTGAGCCAAAGACAAAAGCAGGTCAGGGCAAAATGGGTGAAGCTTTGGCTAAGTTAGCTGAAGAAGATCCAACATTTAAAGCTCATACTAATGAAGAAACAGGACAGACTATCATCGCTGGTATGGGTGAGCTTCACTTAGAGATTATCGTAGATAGACTTCTTCGTGAATTTAAAGTAGAGGCTAACGTTGGTGCACCTCAGGTTGCATATAAAGAGACATTTACTAAAGAAGTTGATGTTGATAGCAAATATGCTAAGCAGTCTGGTGGTCGTGGACAGTACGGTCACTGTAAAGTTAAATTCGAACCTATGGATCCAAACGGAGAAGAGACATTCTCATTTGAATCTACTGTAGTAGGTGGTAACATTCCTAAGGAATACATTCCTGCTGTAGGTGAAGGTATCGAGGAAGCTGCACAGACAGGTATTATCGCGGGATTCCCAGTGCTTGGTGTTAAGGCTACAGTTTATGATGGTTCATACCACGAAGTCGATTCATCAGAAATGGCATTCCACATCGCTGGTTCTATGGCGTTCAAGGATGCTATGCAAAAAGGTGGAGCAGTGCTTCTAGAGCCTATCATGAGAGTCGAAGTAACAATGCCTGAAGAATACATGGGCGATGTTATCGGAGACATCAATGGTCGTCGTGGTCGTATCGAGAGCATGGATGACCTAGGTGGTGGTAAAATCGTTAGAGGTTTCGTACCACTAGCTGAAATGTTTGGATACTCAACAGACCTTCGTTCTCGTACACAGGGACGTGGTAACTACTCAATGTTCTTCGAGAAGTATGAGCAGGCACCTAAGTCTATCCAAGAGAAGGTAGTGTCAGACACATCCAAATAAGAAGTTTTGTTTGAGGGCGAAAGCCCGAAACTTAGTTTCAAAACAAGGGCCTAAAAGCCCATAAATAGCCGTTATTTGCTTAAGGTTTAGCCTTGAAAAATAACGAAAAATATACTTGAAAATGTTTCTGTTATAAAATATAATGGTATTTAGTTTTCGAGATAAAGATAAAATAATTTTTTAGTTAATCAGGAGGAAATTAAAAATGGCTAAAGAAAAATTTGAGAGAACCAAACCGCATTGTAATATCGGTACAATTGGTCACGTAGACCACGGTAAAACAACATTAACAGCTGCAATTACTAAAGTACTTTCAGAGAGAGTATCAGGTAACCAGGCTACAGATTTTGAAAACATCGATAAGGCTCCAGAAGAGAGAGAGCGTGGAATCACTATCTCAACTGCTCACGTAGAGTATGAGACAGAGAAGAGACACTATGCTCACGTTGACTGTCCAGGTCACGCGGATTATGTAAAGAACATGATTACTGGTGCTGCTCAGATGTACGGCGCTATCCTTGTAGTAGCTGCTACTGACGGTGTTATGGCTCAGACTAAAGAGCACATCCTACTATCTCGTCAGGTAGGTGTACCAAAGATCGTAGTATTCTTGAATAAGTGCGATATGGTAGATGATGACGAACTTATCGAATTAGTAGAAATGGACTTAACAGAAGTTCTTGAAGAGTATGGATTTGAAGATTCACCAATCATCAAGGGTTCAGCTCTTAAGGCTCTAGAAGATCCATCAGGAGAATGGGGAGATAAGATCATGGAACTTATGGACACAGTTGATGAGTACTTCCCAGATCCACAGAGAGATACAGATAAGCCTTTCCTAATGCCAGTAGAGGACGTATTCACAATCACAGGTCGTGGTACTGTTGCTACAGGTAGAGTAGAGAGAGGCACACTAAACATCAACGACGAAGTTGAAATCGTAGGTATCAAGGACGACGTTCAGAAGACTGTTGTTACTGGTATCGAGATGTTCAGAAAACTTCTAGACAGCGCAGAAGCTGGTGATAACATTGGTGCTCTTCTTAGAGGTATCGACAGAGACGAGATCGAAAGAGGACAGGTACTTGCTAAACCAGGTTCAGTTACATGTCACAAGAAGTTCAAAGGACAGGTTTATGTATTAACAAAGGATGAAGGTGGACGTCATACTCCTTTCTTCAACAACTATAGACCTCAGTTCTACTTCAGAACAACTGACGTTACTGGTGTATGTAACCTTCCAGACGGCACAGAAATGTGTATGCCTGGTGACAACGTAGAAATCACTGTTGAACTTATCCAGCCAATCGCTATGGAGCAGGGTCTTGGATTCGCTATCCGTGAAGGTGGTAGAACAGTAGGTTCAGGTAAGGTTACTGAAATTATCGAGTAATTAATACTAATTTAAATATAAAAAAGCAATGTCAATTTGGCATTGCTTTTTTTATGTTATATAATAGCAACCGGAGGTTTTTTATGGAAATAAATTTAGTAAATGTAAATGGAATCGAAATGAAGTACGCTAAGTTTGGGACGGGCGCTAAGGATATGGTTATCATTCCTGGCCTTAATGTAAACAGCGTGCTTGATAATGCTGAAGCGGTGGAGGATTATTACGCCCGCTTCAAAGACGACTACACAGTTTACTTGATAGATAGAAGAATAAACTTACCTGAAGGTTACACAACAAGACAGATAGCAGATGATACTGTGACGGTTTTGAAAGAGATAGGTGTCGAGAATGCATATATGCACGGCGCATCGCAAGGTGGAACTATCTTGCAGGAGATTGAAATTAACTATCCGGAGATGGTGAAGAAGGCTATTTTGGCATCTACCATTTCTAGACCAAGTGGCGAGGCAATCCAGATGGTAGATGACTGGGCTAAGTGGGGCAAAGCTAGAGATAGAGAAGCACTAGAAGAGCACTTTGTGAAACTAGGCTACACTGATGAATTCTTTGACAAATTCAGAGATGTGCTAGAGGGCACAATTCTTACAGCATCTGATGAGAAGCTAGATAAGTTTGCGATTTTGGCGGAGGCGCTAAGAGGATTTGATACGTATGATAGACTTGATCAAATCAAGTGCGAGACATTGGTGATGGGTGCTAAGGGCGACAAAATGTTTAGCTACAAAGACCAAATCGAAATGGCAGAGAAGATAGGGTGTGAATACTATATGTATGATGGCTACAGCCACTGTGTGTATGATGAGGCACCAGACTATTTGGATAGGCTAGAAGAATTCTTCGCCAAATAGTGCGTGATGAAGACTAATAATTTTTAAAAGGAAAAGATATGATTTATAGAAACGGTTACTCCATCTTAGGATATGGATGTATGAGATTGCCAGGTAATGATGCCGAGGCAGAAAAGTTGATAATGAAAGCATACGAAGAGGGTATTAATTATTTTGACACTGCGTATGTTTACAAAGGCAAAGAAGAACAGCTAGGAAAGATACTTGCCAAAAACAATATAAGAGACAAAGTTCAGATCGCAACTAAGCTTCCTGTGTACTTAATAAAAAAGCCAGAGCAGTTTGATGAATTCTTTGACGAGGAATTAAAAAGACTACAGACGGATTATGTGGATAATTATTTGATGCACATGCTTCCTGATGAGACTACTTGGAAAAGACTGCTTGATATGGGAATAGGCGAGTGGCTTGAAAAGAAAAAGGCTGCGGGGCAGATAAAGAAGATAGGATTTTCATTCCATGGTTCGACTGATATATTCCTAAAGATTTTAGACGCATATGACTGGGAGTTTTGTTTGGTTCAGTATAACTACCTAGATGAGAATGCGCAGGCTGGAAGACAAGGAGTGGAAGAAGCAGCAAGAAGAGGGATCCCAGTATTTATAATGGAGCCACTTCGCGGAGGAAAACTTACTAAAGGCTTAAACAAAAAAGCAAAGGCCATAGTTGAAAAGTCTGACAAAACTGCAGGCGAGTGGGGACTTTCTTGGCTATATGCGCAAGACACAGTTAGTTGTGTGCTCTCAGGCATGGAAACGATGGATGTGCTAGAGGAGAATTTGAGAATTGCAAACAACACTCACGAGTATACAGAAAAAGATTACGAGACAATTGAAAAAATAAAAGCTGCAATTAATAGCAAGAAAAACATTCCTTGTACAGGATGTAATTACTGTATGCCATGTCCGTTTGGCGTGGACATTCCTGGATGTTTTAAGTGCTATAACACAAGTTACAATGATGGATATATTGCGGGAGAAACAGAATATGTAATGGCTTTGACACTTAAAGAAGAGACCGGTTTTTCTTCTCAGTGTAAGAAGTGTGGCAAATGCGAGAAAGTTTGTCCACAGCATATTCCAATCAGAGACTCGCTAAAGAAAGTAAAGAGAAGACTTGAGCCGCCTTTCTTTATAATAATCAAGAAAGTGGCAGCACATTTCTATAAAAGGGGAAATTTGTAAGAAAAACTAACTAGAATTAGATTAGAAAAAATACTATAATATTATTTGGTTTTGACTAGAAATATGACATTAAGAGGTGACAAATTGAAAGTAGCAGTAATGACGGACACAAACAGTTCAATTACGACAGAAGAAGGACAGAAAGACGGAATCTTTCTAATGACATTGCCGGTAATAATCGGTGAGAAGACTTACATAGAGGGCGAGAATTTATCAACAAGTGAACTCTATCAGGGAATGGCCGAGGGAGTTCCAGTCAAGACATCGCAGCCTTCGCCGCAGGATCTGATGGATATGTGGCAAAGCATTTTGGATGAGGGGTATGACGAGATAGTCTACATCCCAATGACACTTACTTTGTCTAGCTCGTACAATACGGCGGCATCTTTCGCGCAGGAGTTCGATGGAAAAGTACAGGTGGTTAACAACTACAGACTTTCATCTATGCTTTATGAGGCGGTGTACGATGCCAAAGCTTACGCCGAGAAGGGCATGAGCGCCAAAGAGATAAAAGAAAAGCTAGAGGGCGAGAGCAAAAATTCGTTTATGGTTTTG
>JAGCPW010000062.1 GCA_017965495.1 Eubacterium sp.
ATTGATAGAACTAAAACCGCTACCAACTCCGCAGAAACCTTCGTTTCCATTGTTAGCGTTACTAGTCATCCATGTGTAGTTTGCTCTGTTGTGTTCTCCCAAGATGTTAGGATCATCCGCCTTAACATTCTTAGAAGCAGTGAAAGCTAAACCACCCACTACTAAACTAAGTGATAGTAAAACTGATAATAATTTCTTCATAATCGTTTCCTCCAAATTGTCAAAATGAATCCATCTTTTTACCTACTTTAAATATAGTAGAAATCCAAACGTTTTTGAAATACAAAAAAGGCTATATTATATACTCTCCAATGTATATAAAAGGGGTCAAATGTGTTGAAAAAGTGATGTTTTTGCACTATATTATATATAACAGAGTATATAAAAGGGTATTTTATATAAAGAGAGGTCGGATTATGGAATTATTGCAGCTACGTTATTTTAAAGCAGCGGCAGAATTAGAGAATTTTTCGGCAGTGGCAGAGCGATTTTATGTGCCACAGCCTTCTATTAGTGCGACCATAAAGAAGTTAGAAGAGGAATTAGGAGTAAAACTATTCGATAGAAATGGAAAGAGAATTACTCTTAACAGTAATGGAAAGATTTTCTACGAGAAGGTGGCAGCAGCCATTAACAGTATAGATGATGGAGTAGGAAGTCTTCAAAGTGAGAAGAAAAATATTGTTCTTTATCCTCAGGCTGGTGGAAGATTCCTTTCATTATTGATTGCAGACTTTCACATTTCAAGAAATGATGTATTTTTATCGACTACAGGTTACTCGCAAGATTTACAAAATCATTATGATTTCACATTTATGCAGCCAGACGGAGATATGTCGGAGTTTGAATATGTGGAATTGATGAGAGATGAGATAGTGTTAATAGCTTGTAAGAAGAATAAATACGCAAAGGTAAAAGGAGAAGTATCACTTAAAGATTTACAGTATGAAAAGTTTATTGCTCACTATCCTGCTATGAACCTAAGATATTTTACAGATCATCTCTGCGAAGAGCAGGCTGGTTTTAGACCGGGCGTAGTTTATGAAACAGACGACAACCAAACTATTAGATATTTGGTATCAGAAGATAAAGGGATTGCGCTTTTACCAAAGGCTTTTCTTGAACTACAGCCACTTAAGGATACTAAGATTATTCCATTAAAAGAAAAAGCGTATCGTGTTTTGGCGCTCGCTTGGAGAAAAGATAAAAAATTGGATGAAATAGAAAAAGAATTCGTAGAGTATACTAAGAATTGGTTTAAGAAGTTTTAATATGTTTATTCATCTTCCACGCAAATAAACATATATTTAAAATATGTGTGAGCCTTTTTGGCATTATATAGATTTATAAAACTAATAATATACAAATCGGAACAAGCTTTTAGCTTGTTTCTTTTTATGTAAGACAAAATTTTCTTATATGTAATAGAGATATCATCTTCTTCGTGATCGTGGTAACAACACACTGCTGTATTACTCGGGACACTGAATGTGTTTTCATCTCTAATAGAAAATGGAGTGATTGTAATAATGTCGTTGTATTTATAGTCTCCTTTTATCAAGTCATCGTACTTAATGGAAGCACCAGTTGGGAAAATGGTCAGGTTTTCAGTGTGATTAGTTGATGAGAAATGTCTCATCAAATCCTCCGCCAAATCCCCAGCATGTTTTGGATCATCGTGACAAGCAATTTCAGTTTTTGTTATCCAGAAATTACTTATTACATCTTTGTACGGGACATTGTTTTTGTGTCGGTCATATTGCTTGAGCAACCAAAGAGATAAATTGAGTGCAGCAATATTATTATTGATTCTAAATAATTCTTGGTGCATTTCCATTACTTTGTCGTTGGCTACTTTAATTATCTTTTCTTGATCAAAGTTGTGCATCATATCATTTATTTCTTTTAGAGAACACCCCGCATTGCTAAAAGATTTTATATAGAAAAAAGTGCTCGCTTGAGTAGGAGCATAATAACTATACCCATTGGTTTCATCCACATGCGGAATTAAAAGACCGCTCTCGTGATAGTGCCTTAAGGTGTCTCTAGTAGTGTTACAAAGTTTTGCAAATTCGCTAACACTCAATGTGTAATTTTTAGTATTTTTCTTATCCATAATTTTTTAAAAATATTTCTTGACCTGGGGGTTACCCACGGGCTTAATATAACATCAGACGATAAAAATAAATAGTGTATATATTTTTTTACGATAGTGTCCTTCAAAAAAATATGCACTTTTTATTAAAAGTCTTTCTACCATTTTTAACAGTTGTGTGAGGAGAGATAAAAATGGGAAAAGTAGCTTTTATATTCGATGGTAAAGGAACTCAGTATCCCGGGATGGGTAAAGAATTCTTCGATGAATACTATGCTATCAAACAACAATTAACTTATTTGGAACAGTATAGAATCGGTATACTTCGAACTATGTTCTACAGTTCAAATAAGGATTTGGAAAGAAGCATAGATTTATACCCAGGGTTGTTCCTCGCCGATCTAGCCTCATACTTAGCGTTAAAAAAGCACGGCATTAAACCAGACGTTGTGGCCGGTTTTGGAGTAGGAGAGATGATGGCTATTTCTGCTTCCGGGATACTGAGTTTTGATGAAGCTTTTCAGCTTGCTTGCAGAAAGAGCAATATACTGTTTGAAGTCGATAACTATAGAAGGATGTACCAAAACAAAGGAGTTCGGCTTGAACAAAAAAGAGTAAGAGAACTGAAAAAAGAATTGACAGAGGGTATTGATTTTGTGTTAAGAGAACCTTTGATTCCGATTTATTCTGTGAAGAAAGGTGAAAAGTACCCTAATGATTTAAAGAGCATCGTAGAGATTTTGAGCGACAAAATCTTTGAACCGGACAATTGGAAAGAGACTATTATCCAAATGTATGAGGAAGGGGTTGATGTATTTGTTGAATGCGGTCCGGGGGATACACTATCTCATAGCATCAACAAAATTTTGAAAAACGTGACTACCTATCAAACAAAGGATAGGAAGTCACTAGAGAGAACAATAAAAGGATTAAAAAAGACAAAATAATATGTCAAAGTTTTGTTCGTCTTTGATATAG
This sequence comes from Eubacterium sp., assembly GCA_017965495.1. GTDB lineage: Bacteria > Bacillota > Clostridia > Lachnospirales > Lachnospiraceae > Eubacterium_G. The sequence continues at coordinate 3,074 of JAGCPW010000062.1, forward strand.
GCTTGTTTCCCCTAGTTTTTCCTTTTATTTTTGGTTCCGCACCTACGAGAGTGGGTGCGGGATTTTTTTATGCGTGTTAAACCTTGTTTATACGATTGCGATTGATTATAATTATTAGATACGCATATTGTTAAACAAATATGCAGGGAATCAATAATTAACATTACAGAAAAGAGGCTAGAATTATGACTCACAAGAGACACTCATTTTCAGGATCAGTAGGATTTGTTTTAGCAGCTGCAGGTTCAGCTGTCGGATTAGGTAACATTTGGAGATTTCCGTATCTCGCCGCCAAAGACGGTGGTGGATTATTCCTAATCGTATATTTGATATTAGCAGTAACTTTTGGTTACACACTTCTTATTTCAGAAGTATCAATAGGACGTATGACTAAGCAGAGTCCTCTTACGGCGTACAACAAGGCTAAGCCAGGCAAAGTATGGAAAGGACTTGGCATCTTAGCTTGTATAGTTCCTTTTATCATCATGCCATATTACTGTGCAATTGGTGGATGGGTACTTAAGTACACTACAGCATACGTATCAGGCGGAATCACAAAAGTTTCCGGCTCCAAAGGATTTGAAAACTTCTTTGGAAGTTTTATAGGACATCCTTGGTGGCCAATTGTATTTACAGTTATCTTCATTTTAGCGACATCCTTTGTCGTATACAAAGGTGTTAATGCCGGTATTGAGAGAATATCAAAAGTGTTGATGCCAATCCTTTTAGTTTTGATTATTGGTATTGCAATTTTCTCGCTCACCATTCACGGTGATGAGGGAACTGGTATTGATGGAATTAGAACATATTTAATCCCTAACTTTAAAGGACTTACAGTTACTAAGTTTATGGGCGTAGTAGCTGATGCCATGGGACAATTGTTCTACAGTATTAGTGTGGCTATGGGTATTATGATTGCCTATGGTTCATATTTGAAAGACAAAGAAAACTTAGTGAGCGCAGTTAATAAGATTGAAATATTTGATACACTAGTGGCTTTCCTAGCAGGTGCTATGATTATTCCTGCTGTGGTAGCATTTATGGGACCAGAAAAGATGCAGGCAACAGCCGGACCAAGTCTTATGTTTAACGCACTTCCAGAAGTGTTTAGTGAAATGGGAACAGCTGGTTTGGTGGTAGGAGCAATATTCTTTGTTACAGTACTATTTGCAGCACTTACAAGTTCCATTTCCATTTTGGAAGCTGTAGTTTCTAGTTTGATGGACAAATTCAAATGGAGCAGAAAGAAAGCGGTAGTAGTAGAAACTGCTATAGCACTAGTTTTGGGAGTAGTTGTTTGCTTGGGATTTGTGGAAGGTTCACCTTTCAATTTCAAAAACCTTACACTTCCAAATGGTTCAGAAGGTGCTCAGATGTTAGATATATTTGATTACGTTTCAAATAGCATCTTGATGCCAATAGTTGCTATTGGAACATGTATCTTTGTTGGCTGGATTATTAAGACTAAAGTGATAGAAAACGAAGCCACAAGAAATGGCGAGAAGTTTGGAAGAAGACATATGTTTAGAGTGATGGTTAAATATATCGCTCCTATACTATTAGCAATTCTACTTCTAACAGCATTTGGATTTAACTTTGGAGTTTAAATGATTAAAAGAGATTTGGACAAAACAGCAAACATTGCAATGCAACTTGCTTCTTTGTCTTTGGCGGGGAAAAAGCTAGAACAAATCCCCTATAGTGACAAAGATTTAGAGGCAGTGTTTGAGTATGTTAAAATCTCAGGAATAAGTGCAATTACATTTATGGCGCTAGAAGATGCCCTAGATGTGATCGATGAAAATTCATATATGTTCGACTGGAAGAAATTACGCCTAAATTCAATTAGGCGTAATCTTCTTTTTGACCAGGAGCGAAATGCTATTACCAACTTCTTTGAGCAAAATGGCATTTGGTATTTGCCGCTTAAGGGTTCGGTTATAAAAGATATGTATCCAAACCCTGAGATGCGAGAGATGAACGACAATGACATTTTGATTGACCTTGATGGAAGAGAAAAGGCAAAAGAGTTTATGCTTGAAAGAGGCTACGAGCTTAAACCAAATGACAAAGGAGAGTTTGACGATAAAGGAAACAGTGATGAGTATATAAAGAAACCATTTTTCTATTTTGAACTTCACAAGTTTTTAATAGAAGAAAGATATAGCCCAGAACAAGATAAATATTTCAGACATATAAAAGATAGACTTATTAAAGATGCAGACCAAGCTTTCGCATATCACATGACAGACGAAGATTTTTATTTGTACATGCTATGTCATGCGCATAAGCACTTTTCAAGAAACGGAATGGGCATTAGATTTTTGATGGATGAATATGTTTTCTTGAAAGAAAAGGGCGAGACATTAGATAATGACTATATAAATAAGAAGATATCTGAGTTTGGATTGGAGCAGTTTGATAAGGATTTAAGAAAAGTATCCCATATGGCTTTTGACTTGGACAAAGATTATAATGAAAGTGAACTTAGTGATTCAGAAAAAGCTTTGTATGATAGCTGCCTAGGTGCAGGTATTTTTGGAAATATAGAGACTAGATGGAAGAATGAAGCATATGAGATGAATGCTCGTTCTACAGATGCTATCACAAAGAAAGAGTATATTAAGAACAGACTATTTCCAGATGAGAATTGGTACAGAATGTATCATCCATTTGTGCATAAACATAAAATTGTTAAACCTTTCTTCACAGTTTACAGACTGACAGTTTTGGCGTTCAGGGGAAGAAAGAATGTGAAAAAGGAAATAGATCAAGTAGGGGAAAAAGATGCTTGAGTTAAGAGGTATTAAAAAAGAATATAAGACCGGTGATTTTATTCAGACGGCGCTCGATGGCGTGGATTTGGATTTCCGTGACAACGAGTTTGTAGCTATTCTAGGACCAAGTGGTTCTGGAAAAACTACTATGCTTAATATTATCGGCGGATTAGATAGATACGATGATGGCGATTTGATTATTAATGGTGTTTCTACTAAAAACTATAAAGATAGAGATTGGGATACCTATAGAAATCACACTATCGGTTTTGTGTTCCAAAGTTATAACTTGATTTCTCACCAGACAGTTCTTGCGAACGTAGAACTTGCTCTTACTATTTCCGGTGTTAGCAAGTGGGAGAGAAAGAAGAAGGCTCTTAAAGTTCTAAAACAAGTGGGACTTAGAGAGCATGCAAAGAAAAAACCTAACCAACTATCTGGTGGACAGATGCAGCGTGTTGCTATAGCACGTGCGCTAGTTAATGACCCCGACATTTTGCTTGCTGATGAGCCTACTGGCGCGCTAGATTCTACTACCAGTGTTCAGGTTATGGACCTACTTAAAGAAGTAGCTAAAGATCGTCTAGTTGTAATGGTTACACATAACCCACAACTTGCAAATCAGTATGCAACTAGAATTGTAAATATAGAGGATGGAAAGATAGTTTCAGATACGGATGCTCCTACAGAAGAAGAAATAAGAGCTTCCCTAGTGAATGCAGAATTACAAGCTGAAAGAACATCTGAAAAAACAATTTCCAAGAACAATGATTTAGGAGCTAAGACTGTTCAAAAAGGGCGCAAGAAAAAAGCGTCTATGAATTTTATTACTGCTTTGGGACTTAGCTTTTCTAACCTTTTGACGAAGAAGGCTAGAACTATATTGGTATCATTTGCTGGATCTATTGGTATTATTGGAATCGCGCTTATTTTGTCGCTGTCCAATGGTGTTAATGATTATATTGATAGGCTAGAGGAAGATACTTTATCGGAGTATCCTATCCAAATTATGAAGACGAACATGGACTTCACAGCCATGATGAAGGCAAATCAAGATGCCAGGGGCAAGCGTAAGAAGGGCGACAAGGAAGTGCTCGAACTTAAAACTGTATCTAGCACTTTATCGAACATAAAGACAAACGACCTAAATGCTTTCAAAGGTCATATTGAGTCAAATCGCAAGTTGTTTGATGAGGATGCAAAGGCGATAGAGTATTCGTATAATGTAGAGCCGCTTATTTATAAAGAATCTAGCAATGGAGATATTAGACAGACTAACCCTGAGACAGCCTACGAGGCAATGGGTGTTACTAGTTCATATTCAGCTATGGCTGCCAATATGGGAATGAGTTTTAACAACTTCTTTAAACTACCGGACGAAGAAAAACTCTATAAAAATCAGTATGCAATGAGAGCTGGTCATTGGCCAAAGAACGAGAACGAGTTGGTTCTTGTACTTTCAGATAACAACAACGTTTCTGACCGCGTGCTTTACACTATGGGCATTAGGGATGCAAAGGAATTAGAAAAGGCTGTTAAAGATTACTCAAGCGGAAAGAAAGTTAAAGTTAAAAATAAAAAACTTGGATTTAATTTTAAGGACTTCATTGGAATGGAGTTTAAGCTAGTTGATTCTTATAAGTGCTACAAGTACGATTCCAAATACAAAGTTTGGGCGTCCAAGAAAGACAATGAAAAATATATGAAGAAACTAGTTAAAAAAGGACAGCCTATCAAGATAGTGGGAGTGGTATCTGCTAAGAAAGACGCCTCCGCCAAAATGCTTATGCCAGGAATCTATTACACATCAGATTTGATAGATGGAGTAATCGATAGAGCATCAGGCAGTAAAGTGGTGAAAGATCAAATAGATCATCCAAAGAAAAATGTGTTTACTGGCAAAAAGTTTGACGACAACGGCAAAAAGGGTGGACTGGATTTATCCAAGATGTTTAGCTTTGACAAAGACGCTATGAAGAAAATATTCTCATTTGATGCCAACTCAATGGATTTTGATTCCATGGGCTTTGACGCAGATTCAATGGACGACATTTTCAAAAACGCAGGAAAGAAAACCACCGACAAAGAACTTCAAAAGATGTTCAGTGGCGTGATGAATGGATATCAGAAATATGCAAAGAGTCATAAAGCTGATTCGTTTGATGATTTATCGAATGGTTTTTCAAAATATATGAACTCTGAAGATGCCAACAAGATTATGCAAGATGAAATGGCTGGCATAGCGAAGAGTATGGGAGCGAGTATAGATGGAAAAACGATGGGCAAGATTATGGCTAACGTGATGTCCGGCTTCCAGTCTTATATCAATAAGAAGGGTTACAAAGATGTGACCAAGATGAATACATATGTGCAGGAGTATTTGGGTTCGGCAGAAGCGCAGAAACTTTTGGCGGAGAGCATTCAGGAAATGATGCCAACTCCTGGACAAAACAACATAGACTTCAGCAAACTTACAAATAAGTTGATGGCTGGATACAACAAGTACGCTAAGAAAAATAATCTAGCGACTATGGACAGCGTGATGAATGGCTTTAGAAAATACTTAAGCTCTGACGATGCTTCGAAGAAGATTGGCAAGATAATGAACAGTATGGTAGACACAAAAGCCATTCAAAATTCTATGGCTAATGCCATGAAAGGTTTCTCAAATAATTTGAGAGACATGTTTAACTTTGATCCAAGTTCTTTGGCGAGTGCGTTTAAGATGAAAGCCAGCAAGAAGGACTTAGAAGATTTGATGAGTTCGCTTATGTCTAAAGAGATTACTACATATGAGCAGAATATGAAGACACTCGGCTATGCTGATAAGAGTGAACCTTTTGAAATCGAAATTTATCCAAAGAGTTTTGAAAGCAAAGACAAACTGGGTGATTTGATTAAAGATTATAATAAGAAGATGAAGGCTTCGGGACAGAAGAACAAGACTATTGCTTACACTGATATAGTGGGAACGCTTATGAGTTCTGTAACAGATATCGTTAATGCGATAAGTTATGTATTGATTGCGTTCGTAGCTATTTCGTTAGTAGTTTCTTCTATTATGATAGGAGTTATTACTTATATAAGTGTACTAGAGCGAAAGAAGGAGATTGGTGTACTTCGTGCCATTGGTGCTTCGAAGAGAAATATCTCGAATGTATTTAACGCAGAGACATTTATTGTGGGAGCGCTAGCAGGTATTATTGGAATAGTTATTACAAATATCCTATTAATACCTGGAAATATTTTGATACAGTACGTGGCCAAAGGAACAGATATGACAGCATTCTTGCCATTTAGCTCAGCTCTAATACTTATTTTAATTAGTATTATTTTGACATTGCTTGGTGGCTTGATTCCAGCCAAGAAGGCAGCGCATCAAGATCCAGTTATTGCTCTTAGAAGCGAATAATTAGAGGTTTACATAAAAAAGATACCAGTAATCCTGCTGGTATCTTTTATTTTGCTTTGAATAGATATAAAAAGCATTATATGGTATACTTGCAAAAGGTAAAAATCATAAGACTATTTATAAAGGATGGAGATTTATTATGAGTGATTTTGTATTAACATGTTGTTCCACAGTGGACTTAACAAATGAATACTTAAAAGAGAGAAACATTCCATATGTATCTTTCCACGTTCAGTTGGGAGAGGATACATATGCTGACGATATGGGTCAAAGTATTTCTCAAGAAGAGTTGTTTAGAAGAATGCTAGACGGAGAAGATGCTAAGACATCCCAGGTTACTGTTCAGCAGTACATAGACTTCTTCAAAGGATTCTTAGATGAAGGAAAAGACATTCTTCATCTTTGCCTTTCAAGTGGACTTTCAGGCACATATAACTCTGCTTGCGTGGCTGCAGAAGATCTTAAGGAAGAATATCCAGATAGAAAGATTTATACTATTGATACACTTGCGGCATCATCAGGTTTTGGCTTGATAGTTGATACTTTAGCTGATATGAGAGATAACGGCGCAGATATTGAAGAGTTGAAATCTTGGATTGATATTAATAAGAAGAGAATGCACCACTGGTTCTTTACTACAGATCTTACTTTCTTTATCAAGGGCGGAAGAGTTTCTAAGACTTCAGGTTTGGTTGGAAACTTGCTTGGTATTTGCCCACTTTTGAACGTAGATATGGAAGGAAAACTAATTCCTCGTGAAAAGGTTCGTGGTAAAAAGAAAGTTATTAAGAGAACTCTAGATAGAATGATTGAACATGCCGAGAATGGTACAGACTACTCCGGCAAATGCTTCATTTCTCAGGCAGGATGCTACGACGATGCTAAGGCTTTGGCTGACAAGATAGAAGAAACATTCCCTAACTTGAATGGCAAAGTTGAAATTTTCCCAATAGGTGCAACCATTGGTGGTCACACAGGTCCAGGTACAGTAGCGTTGTTCTTCTGGGGTGACGAGAGAGTAGATTAAGAAAGGAATTAGACTGAGCGTTTTATATGACTTGTAAAACGGACAGGGCTCAAAGTTTTATAAAATGAAAACAGCTATTATGACGGATACCAATAGTGGTATTTCGGTAGAAGAAGGAAAAAAAGATGGAATATTCGTGCTTCCTATGCCAGTGATTGTGGATGGGGAGGAATTCCTTGAAGGGGAAACTATCACTAATGTGGATCTATATGAAGCACTAATGGCAGATAAGGATGTAATGACTGCTCAGCCACTTCTAAAAGACTTGCTAGAGTTTTGGGATAGTATTTTAGAAGAAGGATATGATGAGATAGTATACATTCCAATGTCTAGTGGTTTGTCTGGATCATGTCATACTGCTTCACAGTTTGCTGAAGAGTACGACGGCAAGATTCAAGTAGTAGACAATCACAGAATCTCAGTTACACTTCGCGATTCAGTATATGATGCAAAGAAGTTAGTAGCTAAGGGCAAAAATGCCAAAGAGATAAAAGAAGCGCTAGAAGCCAATGCGTTCAATTCAAGTATCTACATTACAGTGGAATCACTTAAGTACTTGAAGAAGAGCGGACGTGTTACTCCAGCAGCAGCTTTAATAGCCACAGCTATGAACATAAAGCCAGTGCTTACTATCCAAGGTGAAAAACTGGATTCATACGCTAAGGTTCGTGGAATGAAAGCAGCTTACAACAAAATGATAGAAGCTGCCAAGAATGATTTGGCTGATCGCTTTAAAGATTATCCAAAGGAGAGATTAAGCCTATGCGTGTCTGGAACATTCACCAGTATGGAAGAGAAGGACAGTTGGCTTAATAGAGTAAAAGAAGAATTCCCTGATTTTGAAGTATACTACGCACCACTGTCATGCAGTATCGCGTGCCACGTAAGTGTAAATACAGCAGGTATTTCTTTTACGGTGATTGAAGAATAATTAAAGAGGACAAAGTCCTCTTTTTTTATGTCCATATTATTGGACAGCTATTTTAATAAACTTATACCATCAAAGAAGTTATTAGTTATAATAATAAATAGAGGTAATAGTTATGAGTGATGATTGGGATGTAATTGAAGAATTAGAGTTTTGGGATGATTACAATGAGTTTTATGGCCCACAACCAATCTCAAGACGCAAACAGAAAAAATTAAATAAGTTAAAAAAGAAAAAAGAAAAAGAAGCTGCCAGAAAGAGAAAAGAAGCAGAAGATCGCATTGCAAATAAAGTGGTGGCTAAAATGAATGATCAAAAGGCAAAAGAACAACAGACTAATGAGAGCAATACTGGAAGCGATGATGCTGGAGTAGGTTGCGCTGCGGTAGTTGTTGTAATAATTGTAATTGCATTAATATGGTTTTTTGCATAAGATATAACTGTCAGTATTATTAAACTCGATTTTTTTAAAGTGTGGAGGAAGAATTATGAAGAATAGAGTAATGAGGATAGCGGCAGCTCTTTTAGTTGCACCGCTAATAGCAGACTATTTGTATTTTACCATTAACATATTTAGGGATAAGCCTAAGTATATGATGGTGCATATGGAAGTTTTTTACATTCTAGACATCCTGACATTGATAGCAGTGATAGTGGGAGTAATCATTGGTAAATATGCAATATCGATAATCGGTATTATGGCGTATGAAATTATCTATTTAGTTTCGATTGTTTCACAGATGGGAGCATTCAGTTCGATGAATGCCATGATGATAATGCAGCTTATACCATCATTGGTTATATTCACTATGATGTTACTTCTTTTAACCAAGATGATTAAACCACTCCCTGTGGTAATCGTTATATTAGCAGTGTCAGTAATAGATTTGCTTTTAGATCTATATGTAAGGGTGGTAGGAAATCACATGAACTTCTTTGCGTGGGGCAATATTCGAATAATCTCTACCAACATTTGCTACCTCATAGCTATTGTGCTAATAGCACTATTGGCAGGTAAAAAACAAAAATAAATAGTTCAAACACAAAAAAGACTAGTCACAGTTTTGTGGTTAGTCTTTTTTTGTTAAAAAATGTTGACAAAACAAACTTATTGTGTATAATTAAATTGTACACAATTTAATTAAGGAGGTACAGAAAAATGAATATTTATGATTTTAAAGTAAAAGACATGTTTAATGAAGATGTTGACATGGCAGAATATAAAGGAAAGGCATTACTAATAGTTAACACAGCAACAGGTTGTGGATTTACTCCACAGTACGAGGGTCTAGAGGCTTTGTACAAGAAGTATAAAGATCAAGGTTTTGAAATTTTAGATTTCCCTTGTAACCAGTTTGGACACCAGGCACCTGGCAGTGATGAAGAGATTAGAGAGTTTTGCACAGCCAAGTACGACGTTTCATTTAGACAGTTTAAAAAGATTGATGTAAATGGAAAAGAAGAAGAGCCACTTTACAAATATCTCAAATCACAAAAAGGTGGATTGATTAAAAGAATCAAATGGAACTTTACTAAATTCTTAGTAGACAAAGATGGAAATGTAGTAGAGAGATTTGGACCTACTACTAAACCAGAAGACATCGAAGACAAAATCAAAGAAGTACTATAAAAGAAATCAGGTGACAAAATGAGTAAATACGATTGTTTAAAACTAGAAAACCAGTTATGTTTCCCACTTTATGTTTGTTCAAAGGAAATTGTAAGAAAGTATAAACCTTTCTTAGATGAGATTGATCTTACATACACACAGTACATCGCAATGATGGCTCTTTGGCAAAACAATGAGTGCAATGTTAAGGAACTTGGCGAAGCCTTGTATCTTGACTCAGGAACACTTACACCTTTGCTTAAGAAACTTGAGAGCAAGGGCTACATTAAAAGAGACAGAGCCAAAGATGATGAGAGAAATCTTGTAGTGAAGCTTACAGCAAAGGGAAAGAAGTTAGAAGACAAAGCATCTAAAATTCCTGCACAGATGGGACAGTGTGTAAACCTAAACCCAAAAGAAGCAGGCGAGCTTAGAAGACTTTTAGATAAAGTACTAGGTGGATTAGAAGATTAGTTTTAAGCATAAGGAGGTTATTATGGAAGTATTAAATGTAACATTAGATAATTTTGAAGAAGAAGTATTGAAATCAGACGTTCCAGTATTGGTAGATTTTTGGGCTAGTTGGTGCGGACCATGTAAGATGTTAGGACCAGTAGTGGAAGAAGTGGCTGCAGAAGCCGTAGGCTTCAAGGTGGCTAAAGTGAATGTAGACGACAATCAAGGTCTTGCTGTTAGATATAACATCCAATCTATCCCTTGCCTAGTAGTTTTTAAAAATGGCGAGGAGGCAAACAGAAGCATTGGTGTTATCTCAAAGCAAGAAGTAGTTGATCTTGTGAAATAACTTTTACATTGAGGATTAATGTGGGCACTATTTGTGCCCGCGTAATCTATCTAAGGAGAAGATTATGTACGATATTATTGTAATAGGCGCTGGGCCTGCGGGATTATCAGCAGCTATATATGCAAGAAGAAGTGGAAAGACTGTTCTGGTTTTGGAAGAGTCCACATACGGCGGCCAAATAGTTAACACACCTGATGTGGAAAACTATCCTGGCGTCGCTCACATTTCTGGATTTGACTTTGCCACTAATCTATACAACCAAGCCAAAGACTTTGGCGCAGAGTTTAAGTTTGAAAAGGCTATCGGTATAGATGCAGGCGACGTTAAAAAAGTGAAAACTCCAAACGGTGAGTATGAGTCTAAGGCTGTCATTATTGCAACTGGCGCTAAGAACAGAAAGCTTGGTTTGGATAATGAAGAGTCTTTGATTGGCAAAGGTGTTTCATACTGCGCTACTTGCGACGGAATGTTTTTCCGAGACAAAAACGTAGCAGTGAACGGTGGTGGAAACACAGCGCTTGAAGATGCAGACTTCTTATCAAACTACTGCAAAAAAGTTTATGTTATTCACAGACGAGATGAGTTCCGCGGAGATGAAAAGGATGTAGCAAAAATCCGCGACAAAGAAAATGTAGAGTTTGTACTAGACTCAACAGTGTCTGAGATTTTGACTAGCGACGATCACGTGTCTGGCGTAAAAGTTAAAAACAAAAAGACAGAAGAAGAGCGAGTGCTAGATGTGGAAGGTTTGTTTATCGCGATTGGCCAGGTTCCAGATAATGAAGATTTCAAAGATATAGTTGATCTTGAAAACGGTTACGTAAAAGCATTGGAAGATTGTAAAACAAAAACACCTGGAATCTTTGTGGCGGGCGATTGTAGAACAAAGTCTGTTCGTCAGTTAGCAACAGCTGCAGCAGACGGAGCCATCGCTGGAATAGCCGCAAGCCAAAGTGTATAAAATGAAACCACTATCATAACTAAAGTACTAGTGCAGTTAGCGGCATAAATGTATAATAAGGATATGAACAAAACACTGATTAAAAACATCACATTAATAATAGTAGTAGCGTTACTTTTGGGTAGCGCTACTTTTACTGTCCAAGCAAAAAACCTAAAGCCTAACGACAGTGGCTGGAAACTACAGTGGAGCGATGAGTTTAGTGGCAAAGAATTAAATGAAGATGTTTGGACATACGATATAGGAACAGGTTTTTCTGGTTGGGGAAACAATGAACTGGAATCTTACACAGACAGAAAAGCAAACGTCCGCGTCAAAAATGGAAACCTTGTAATCCATGCTAAGAAAGAAAAGTATGGACTTTCACATTACACATCTGGCCGTTTGAAAACTACTAATAAGAAGACTTTCAAGTATGGAAAAATCGAAGCTAGAATGAAGGTGGCAGGTGGAAATCAGCCAGCTGTTTGGCCTGCGTTTTGGATGATGGGTAATGATGGTTTGCCTTGGCCAGCGTGCGGCGAGCTAGACATAATGGAACACGCTAATGATCGCCCTTACGCATCCGGTGCTATTCACTGGATGGCGAGAAGTACCAACATGATGTACAGCGGAATGTTCAATAACCACGTCTACAAATATCCTGGTGGAAAGTCGCATGGAATAAATGCGTGGCACACTTACGGAATAGTATGGGGCGCTAATAAAATTGATTGGTACGTGGATGATAAAGTGTATTTCTCCGCTAATCTTTACGACAGTAACGCAGATGAGTTCAGAGACCAGTTTTACCTTTTGCTAAACCTTGCGATTTCAAGTAACCAGACAGGATACACTGGATTTACTGGCCCAAAGAAAAACTTCAAAAGCGCTACTATGTATGTAGACTATGTTCGTGTCTACCAAAACAAAGACAAATCATATAAGAAGGCAAAACCACAAAAAATAGTGGAGAGCAACAAGCTTGATACATTTGCACTTCAGTTTAATAAGAAGGATGCTGCAGTTCGAATTAGATCATATGTCTATCCAGACATGAATGGTAAAACTATTTCTACTAACGGACTAATCCTTGGACTTAAGAGTTTCAATGGAAAAGATGACACTGGAATCACAGAAAAAGATTTGAACGTAGATAACGATGAAGGCTTTATCAAAGTTTTCCAAAATGATTCTGAAGATGTAGAAAACTTAGAACTTCAAGAATACACATCCGCCACTTACTTCAACACAGATTTGATTTTTGAAGACGGATTAAAGAATCACAAGAATGCAAAATATTATGTCAGACCATATGCGATTATGGAAGACGGCCAATATTTATATGGAAAAGTGAAGGTTATAGACATTAAAAAACTAAATAAATAACTTTGTAATACAAAAAAGAAAAGTATAAAGGTACTCGCTAGAGAAGTCGCTCGTTACCTTTATACTTTTCTTTTTTGGTAAAAATATTTTATTTAAGTTTCTTAACTCTCTTCTTTAATGCTTCGAAACTCTCCTGGCTAATCACGTGCTCTATCTTACATGCATCATCCACGGCAATATCTTCAGGCACCCCAATCTTTATCAAGTATTCTGACAAAAACTGGTGACGTTCGTAAATCATCTCGGCCACTTTTTTTCCAGAAGCAGTAAGAGTAATGTATCCTTTATCATCTACTTTAATGTATTTCTTTTCGCGCAGATGCTTCATGCCAACGCTAACACTAGACTTCTTAAAACCTAGATCGTTTGCCACATCTATTGAGCGCACATGTTCTTTTTCTTTGCCTAGGACTAATATAGTCTCTAGATACATTTCCTCTGATTCGTTAGTATGCATAGTCTTTTCCTTATTCGTTGTAGTTTTTTTGATTATAACACGGGCAAAAATTGTTGACAATAAGAAATAGTTAGTTTATACTAACTATGAGTTAGTTAAGACTAACTCAAACAAAACAAAGGAGACCATAATGAAAACACTAAAAGATATTCCTATTGGCGGTAAAGCTAAGGTTGTAAAACTATATGGAGAAGGACCGATCAAGAGGAGAATAATGGATATGGGTATTACTAAGGGAGTTGTAATTAGGATTATTAAGACTGCTCCGTTGGGTGATCCTATTGAATTAACTGTTCGAGGCTACGAATTATCTTTGCGCAAGGAAGATGCAGAAAAGATAGAAGTAGAACAACTATAACTTGCTAAACATAAGAACTAGAAGAGGAGAGGAAGATGTCAATTAAAATAGCGTTGGCCGGAAATCCAAATAGTGGAAAGACTACATTGTTTAATGCACTTACTGGTGCTAATCAGTACGTTGGGAACTGGCCTGGAGTGACAGTAGAGAAAAAAGAAGGAAAACTAAAAGACCACAAAGATGTAAGCTTGGTTGATTTGCCGGGCATTTATTCTTTGTCGCCATATACTCAAGAGGAAGTGGTGGCTAGAAACTTTTTAATAGATGAAAAGCCGGATGCCATCCTTAATATAGTAGACGGAACAAACATCGAGAGAAACTTATACCTAACAACACAGCTTCTTGAACTTGGAATCCCAGTAGTGATTGCCGTCAATATGATGGACGTGGTTTCAAAGCGCGGTGACAAGATAAATATAGAAGCACTTTCAAAGAAACTTGGTTGTAAGGCAGTAGAAATATCAGCGCTTAAGAACACTGGTATAGAAGAAGTACAAGATGCCATGATAGAAGCGGCTAAGGAAGATGCATTTGTCCCTAAGCACAGTTTCTCTGGACCAGTGGAGCACGCGCTAGCTCATATTGAGGAAGCCGTTATCCATGATATGCCAGAAGAAATTCAAAGATGGTACTCAATCAAAATCTTTGAGAGAGACAAAGAAATAATCAAGAGACTAAAGATAGAGAAAGATGTTTTAGATCACATTGAAAAAGATATAGAGGCGGTGGAGAAAGAGTTTGACGATGATGCGGAGAGTATTATCACAAACGAGCGCTACGAATACATCACAGGTATGATTGGTGATTGTTATAAGAAAAAACGTAAAGAGAGATTCTCCACATCAGATAAGATAGACAGGATTGTTACAAACAAGATTTTAGCGCTCCCAATTTTTGCGGCGATTATGTTTGTCGTTTACTACATCTCGATTTCAACTATAGGAACGATGGGAACAGATTGGGTGAACGATGTTTTGTTTGGAGAAATAATTCCGAATGCCCTCGACAAATGGCTTAACGCTATTCACTGCGCACCTTGGTTACACTCGCTAGTGGTGGACGGTATAGTAGGTGGTGTGGGAGCCGTGCTTGGATTCTTACCACAGATTATGGTTTTGTTTATTTTACTAGCCATCCTAGAAGGTTGCGGATATATGGCAAGAGTTGCGTTCATTATGGATAAGATTTTCAGAAAGTTTGGTTTGTCTGGAAAATCATTTATCCCAATCTTAATCGGAACTGGTTGTGGTGTTCCTGGAATTATGGCATCGCGTACTATCGAAAATGATAGAGATAGAAAAATCACAATCATGACAACAACATTTATTCCTTGTAGTGCTAAGATCCCTATCATTGCACTTATCTCGGCCCAACTCTTTGGCGGAGCCTGGTGGGTGGCACCAAGTGCATATTTTTTAGGAATAGCAGCAATCGTAGTATCAGGAATCATTTTGAAAAAGACAAAACTATTTGAAGGAGACCCTTCACCATTTGTAATGGAACTTCCTGAGTATCACATGCCAACAGTGGGTGCAGTACTCAGAAGTATGTGGGAAAGATCTTGGTCATTCATCAAGAAGGCAGGAACCATCATCCTACTTTCATCCATCATCATTTGGTTCGCATCAAAGTTCGGATGGACAAATGGACACTTTGTCTTCGACAAAGACTTAGATTTGACAAAGAGTATTCTTGGACACATAGGAAGTGCCATTAAGATTATCTTTGCACCGCTTGGCTTTGGAACAGGAAAAGCTGGCACGGGTGCTACGGTAGCTACAGTGATGGGACTAGTGGCCAAGGAAGAAGTGGTAGGCGTGTTTGGAACACTACACGAGTCTGTCAAAGAGTTTGGAATTATAGCAGGATACGCATTCCTAATCTTCAACTTACTTTGTGCACCATGTTTCGCAGCAATGGGTGCTATCAAACGTGAGATGAACAGCTGGAAATGGTTCGGCATAGCAGTTGGCTATCAGTGCTTGTTCGCATATGTGATTGCACTTATCGTTTACCAGTTTGGAATACTTTTTGCAGGAAGACCAAATATTGTAGGACTAGTGATTGCTAGCATTTGTGTGGTAGCACTTGCGTACTTACTATTTAGAAAGAATAAATATATAAAACAATAACTATTTATATAGAAGAAACACAGAAAGGAGCATAGATATGAATGGAATTATTGGAACAGCTATTGTTTTGGCGATAGTGATAGGTATCGTTGCTCTAGTTATAAGGAGCATGGTAAAAAGTAAAAGACAAGGTAAGTCACTACAGTGCGGCATGGACTGCAGCAAATGTGGTGGATGCCATTAACTCTAAATCTTAAATAATACTTTGAAAGACGGGCGATTGCCCGTCTTTCGCTTTTTCGAGACGGGCGATTGCCCGTCTTTCGCATCTTATGCGACTGCTTTGTGAGACAAAGTAGTGTTTTCTTTTGCAGAAAATTGAGGTTGTGCTAGTATAAAACTACAAGGTGCACATTTTTTAATAGGGGTTTTGTTTTCTATTGATATTTATAAGCAAAACACCTATAATGTTTGTGTCTAGGCTTTTTTAAGCCTATTAATAGAGTACGGAAAATGAGGGAGAATACTTATGAAGAGATTGATGAAGAAAACCATATCTATTGTTTGTGCAGTGGCCTTACTTATAACAGGCGTTACTTTCGTGCCACAATCAGTTAATGCTGATGACATTTGGTACGCTATGGACAATACTTGGCCTGAGCCACATCCACTTTTACAAGTGCCAGAGGGAGAGACTTCTCTATGGACAGGCTGTACAGGTCCTGATGCACAAATAGAATGTGCGAATGCATTCAAGCTAGAGGGATTCAAGTGGAAAACTATAACCACTGGCGAGGCTGCATTTTTTAAGACAATAGATTTAAAAGAAGTAGCATGTGTAGACAACGGCTCTGGATTAGAAAAACCAGTAGCAGGAACATATTACAATATACATGTTAAGTTAACATACACACCACCATCAACAGCTGCAAAGCCTAGAATGATGGTAGAAACAAGTGGTGGTATCCAAAATATTCCATTAACAAAGTGGGAGTTTAATCATAGTCTATTTCATCCAGATGAAAATGTTTTTGAACAAGAAATAGATGGTGTGATTTGTATGGCACCAGGTGCAGACTTTAAATTCTGCATCAATTATGGATGGCTAAGTGATACAAACAAATGGCAAATGAAAAAGGGAACTCTTGAAATTACAGAGTTCACTTTGACAGGCGATAATTCTTGGACTACAGCTGCATCTAATCAAGATGTAAGTGTACCAGATACACCATGGTCAGTGAGAGCTAATTATAACGACGATCCAGATGCTGGTTCATATGGAATTATCCAATACAAAGTGGGCGATGAGCCTCAAGATATTTCTGATACAAGTATGAGACTTGTTAGTACAGTAGGAGAGCAGGAAAAGTATCCTGCCAATTATCCTGATGTATCAAAGAGAAATCAACCAGTTGATTCAGCAGATAGATGGTGGTGGATTTCTGCACAACTTCCAGATTATGCAACGACAGCAGGATTAGTACCATTCACTTACTACACAGGATCAATTACGTTTAACACGGATAAAGCTACAGCTCAAGACTGTCACCTCTTTGTATACGTAGATGGAAAAGAGTATCCGTTTACTTTGCAGGCAGGAGCAAACACTCTAACCATTCCTGAGTTTATGTACAGTGGAAGTGAAGAGGGAGCAAGTAGCATCAAATTCCTATTTGATGAGTTACCTACAGGAGCAATAGTTAGTGTTTCAGATATTACATTTACACCTTCAGGTGATTGGAATCTAGTTCCAAACGCAGATGATTCATTCACTGTAGGCCCTTGGAATATGTTTGGAAACTTTGACCCAGCTCATCCAGGAAACTGGGGTGTAGTACAGTATAAAGCAAACAAAGAGAACCCTCAGACATACGCAGATTATGATATTAAAGCTGCATCAGTTTCTGGTTGGCTTGGATGGACTGCGTTCGTTAGATTAGAAAATTACTGTGCAGATTACCTTGATGAAGGAGATCCATATGATCTTACTATTACATTAAAATCATCAAAGGCTACTGAGCCAAAGGACAACCCAGAAAACGACCCAGACGTATTAGATAAGTTGCTAGTTCTTGTGGGAAATGAGCAATTTAAATTTGATTTAGTAGAGGGTGACAATACTCTAAGAATCCACAGTGATGGATATGAAGTAGGTACGGGAACAAATCGTCATGAGCAAATTATGTTTGAACTAGACGGTTTAGTACAAGGAACAGAACTCACAGTTAAAGATATCCAGTTTAGTAATTATCCAAATGATGGATGGACTAATGTTCCAAATAAGAAAGATACAAAAGTAGGCGATTGGACATTGTTTGGATGGTGGGATGAAACTCACTATAGCAAACTTGCATACAAGAATCGTGCCGGCGCTACAGGACTAGGAGTTACTGATATTAAGGTAAGAAGACCATCAGGCTTCTTTGGCGCAATGGCTGCTTTGGCTATGCTTCCAGATTATTTGGCTACAGCCAAAGATACAAAGAATAGACCAATTGCAAATGGTGATGGATATCAGATTAAGGTTACATTGAATGCATCTGGTTTAGACGATTCAGTTACAAACTATGGTAAGGTAAGATTGCTTGCAAACGACCAGGCATTTGACTTTAATATTCAAAAAGGAACAAAGACATACGATCTACTTGATATTTGTGGAACGAAGATGCTTTATGATAACTCAAAGACTAACGATATTGAGTTTGAATTAGATGAAGTAGCAGCAAAGGCTGTTTTGAATATTTCAAAAATTGAGTTTATAGGACCAGATGATGAATCTGAGGATGTTCCAAACGGTACAGCTATCAGACCTGAGGGCACACCTTGGACATTATATGCAATTACAGACGCTGCTCAAGATAAGTACGGTGCTATGAGATATGAAGTAACTGGTGATCCAGCTAATGTATCTAGCATGAAGCTTACATTGAAGAGCGTGTCAGGTTGGTTTGGCGCTAGATCAGTTAGAGCTACACTAAATAACTACCTAGATTCTTTGACTACAGGCAAAACTTACAAAGTAATCGTTAAGATGGTGGTTGATGAGTCCGGTGTGGCACCAGCTGATAAGAATCCTGAGTATGACAAGAAGTTAAGAATTACTGTAGATAATCAGGATTATGATTTCAATGTTGCCAATCCAGCTACAGGAACACAGACATTTGAGCAACTATTTACATATACAGGAACTAGCAAGAACTTGGCATTTGACTTTGATCAATTGCTTAAGGGTTCAAAGGTTTCATTTAGTAGTATAGAGATAATTGATCCATCAGCTCCAACTACTACAGTAGAACCTAGTACAGAGGCACCAACACAACCTACTACACAGGCGCCTACAGGAGATACTACACAAGCTCCTACTGGCGAGACAGTAGCACCACAAACTTCGGATGTTACATCTGCTCAGGGAGAAACTACTACAGTTAAGGCTCCTGGCAAAGCTAAGATTAAGAAAGTTTACAAGAAGAAGAAATCTGCTAAGAAACTCAAAGTTAAACTTAAAAAGGTTAAGGGTGCTAAAGGTTACCAAGTAGCAGTTTACAAGAGCAAGAAGAATGCTAAGAAGAATAAGAAAGCTTTGACTAAGAAGTATACTAAGAAACTTAAAGTTACTCTTAAGTCTAAGAAGTTAAAGAAAAAGAAGAAACTTTATGTTAGAGCTAGAGCTTATGTACTAGATGGAAACGGCATCAAAGTATTTGGTAAGTGGAGCTCAATAAAGAAGGGCAAGACTAAAAAGTAAGAACCACTCAGAGACCTTCGGTCTCTTTCGTGGACCTACATGACAAAAACGAGTCCAGATTAACATAGACCTACGGTCTATAGAAAACAAAAAGAAGCAACTTTATGAGAATAGATTCTCAACAGTTGCTTCTTTTTATTTTCTCTGGACTCGTTGTTAAACACCGGTTCGGTTTTTTGACGAGTTCCCCCATTTTTTACCACAATTTGCTTGATAAAAAATGAAATACTGTTATAATAATGATACTAGGTGCATTTTTCAGGAAATGCCCTTAATGTAAAAGTTATTTCGAAGAAAGAGGAGGAAAACGAAAATGGAAAGACTTTTAAAAAGAGTTGTTTCTGTAGTATGTGCAATCGCTATGGTTGTTACATGTTTGACATTTACACCAGCCACTGTTGATGCTGCTAATAAGCTACCAACAGATGAGTGGAAAAATGTTGGCGCATGGCAATTATACAATGGTAATGATCAATGGTGCTCATGGGCTACTATGGAATACACTTCAGCAGGACAAGCTTTGGGCGATACTACATGTATTTTAACTAACAGCCCAAATGGAGAGTGGAATGACGTTGAATATGGTCTAGGCGCTAAGCTTAAGGAATATTCAGACGGCAAGATGGAAGCAGATAAGAGATATGACTGTAATGTTACTATCACAGCAACTAAAGCTGGTACACTTATCGCAGATATCGAAGGTAAGGAGTATAGAAAATCAGTTCCAGCAAGTGATTCTCCACAGACTATTACTGTGGCTACTTTCGATCATGATGCTTTTGCTCCTACCACAGATGTTACATTCTACTATGGAATGTTCCCTACTGACACAGAGATTACTATTTCTGCTGTAGATTTTGTTTTAAATGATGACGGATGGACACCAGTTAAAAATACTGATCCAGATAAGGATCCTGTATTTGTTCAGGCTGGAGCATTTACACTTAATGCTATGTTCAGTCCTAAGTACACACTATACGGAAAAATGAAGTATAAGAACAACGGTGGAACTGACCTAGATGATACTACTATTAAAGTTACTAGTGTTTCAGGATTCCACAATGCTTGGTCTGTATCAGCTTCATTAAAGAATTACTGTGAGACTGCAGTAGTTGATGGACAGCCTGGTCTTGCTTCAGGCGATAAATATATGCCTACTATTAAAGTAAAATCAAGCAAGAAGACTACTGAAGATGAGCATGGTAAGATGCAGACTGTTATGGTTGTTATTAGTGGAACAACATATGAATTCCCATTAACAGCTGAACCAGGTGAAGAAAATGTATTTACAGTAACAGATGCTGAAAAGGCATTTAAATACAATTCATCTAAACCAGATGTTGATTTTGAATTAGACTGCGTAGAAAAAGACACAGAGCTTACAATTACAGAAGTAAGTTTTGAAGCAGTAGATAAAGATTGGACTAAGGTTCCTAACGAAGCTACAATTGATACTGGTAAGTGGCAGTTATTCGCACGTACTGGTACTACTATAGAAGAAGGACAATGGGGTGCTTTGTCATATAAGACAGAAGAACCTGCCTCAAGTATGGCTGATACACAAATCAAGGTTCGTTCATCATCAGGATGGCACAACGCTTGGGCTACATTAGCTATGCTACCAAATTACCTAGAAGATGCTGGTCTAGAAGTAGGCCGCACATATAAGCCTGTTCTTACTTATTCATCAACTAAGGCTACAGGTATTGATGATTCAGGTGATCCAAAGACTGTATTGTTAAGTATTGATAATACAAACATTAAATTCTCACTTGAGAAAGCAACTAGCAAGACTATTACACTAGATGCATTTACATTTGAGGCTCAGAAGCCAGAGAAACCAAACGATGTTGTCTTCAACCTAGATCAGGTTGAGCCTGACACTATCTTGAATTTTGAAAGCTTAACATTTGAGCCAGTTGACGATGGTTGGATTCCAATTCCAAACAGAAGATATACTGCAGTTGGAAACACTGGAATGGAACTATACGCTAGAATGGGCGAAACTGTACAAGAAGGTTCATGGGGTAAAACATCATACAGGTATGATGATGGTTATGATGAAACTACTACAGATTTCTCAAAAGTTACAATTAAAACTAGAACTACATCTGGTTGGTTTGTAACAAATAACCCAGCTAGTATTGTTGACTTCCCAGGTTTAGCAGCAGAAAAAATGAAAGAAGCTAACAGATATAAAGTTAGAGTTGTAATTAATGCTGACAGAACAAGAGAGCAGAAAGACCTAGATGGTTCTGGTGCTGAAGAAGAAGGCAAAAACAACATTAAACTTGTTGTGGATGGAACAAAGGAATACTTATACAAAGATTTACCAGATGGTGAAGATTTTGCTCTTGAAACAGAAGAATTTGTATATCAGAAGAATAGTGATGATCTAAGACTTGTATTAGATGAATTCACAAAGAATGCTACTCTAAAGGTTAAGAAAATTGAATTCATTAAGAATGAAGATGATCCTACATGGGTAGAAGTTCCTAATGCTTCAGCTACTAGAGTGGGCGCATGGACACTATATGCTAACTTTAATGCTCAGGATGATGTATGGGGTAGAATGTTCTATGCAAATAGCGTTGAAGAACCAACAAAGATGGGTGAAACTACATTATATGCTTATAGTACATCTGGATGGTTCGGTGCTAGATCTATTAGAGCAATCTTAAATAACTATACAAAAGGACTTCTAAGTCAAGGTGCTGTATATTCTGTAGCTATCACTATTAACAGCTCAGAAGATTGCTATGGCCTTGATGATTATGGAAATGAAAAAGGTATGCGTGTAACAATTGACAACAATGATTACACATTCCCTATCTATCAGGGACAATACACATACGTAATCCCAGCTTTGAAACCTTATTCAAACACAGGTGCTGACAATGTTCAGTTCAACCTTGATGTATTGAAACCAACTACAGTAATCAATATTTCAGATGTGGAATTTGACGATGAAATCAAGCAGATTCCTGAAATCAAAAATATGACTGCTACACCACAGGCTAACGGTCAGGTTAAGGTTGATTGGGAGCAGACAGAAAACACTGTTTACGGTACAGTAAACAACGTTGGTTCATTTGAAGTATATGTAGACGGAAACAAAGTTGGAACACCTAAGGGTAACGAGAGAACATTTACTACTGGTATCCTTTCAGAAGGTAAACACTCAGTTAAGGTAGTAGCAGTTCTTGGTGCTAATAAGACTACTGGTCAAGAACTAGAAGTAGTAGTTAGCAAAGAAACACAGACTCAGGCTCCTACTGAGGCTCCTACACAGGCTCCTACTCAGAAGCCAACAGTAACTCCTGTTACTACAAAGGCTCCTGTAGTTGCTAAGCCAGGTAAGGCTTCAGTTAAGAAGGCTGTTAAGAAGAAAAAATCAGCTAAGAAGATTAAGGTAACACTTAAGAAGGTAGCTGGAGCTACTAAGTATCAGGTAGCAGTTTACAAGACTAAGAAGAACGCTAAGAAGAACAAGAAAGCGTTAGTTAAGAAGATGGTTACAAAACTTAAAGTAACTATTAAGTCTAAGAAACTCAAAGGCAAGAAGACAGTTTATGTTAGAGCTAGAGCTTGGAACACAGCTGGATTTGGTGCTTGGAGTGGAGTTAAAAAGTCTAAGAAAAAATAATTAAATGATTATAAGAGTTAAATTGATGCAAAACATTATGTTTTGTAGTTCGAAATAATTCTTACAATAAAGGCCCTCAGATATAATGTCTGAGGGTCCTTTATATTAAAAGGGCAGTTGCAAAGTAAAATGCAACTGCTCTTTTAAATATGTTATACTTATATCAGCGAATGTTCGGAGGATAAAAATGGGAAAAACAAAATTTACAGGAACTGATACATATATTGCAAGCGATGAGTTGATGGCAGCAGTAGATGTGGCTATGCACTTAGAAAAGCCACTTCTTATTAAAGGTGAGCCTGGTACTGGAAAGACCATGCTAGCTGATGCTGTAGCCAAAGCTCTAGATAAAGATTTGTACATTTGGAATATCAAATCTACCACTAAGGCTCAAGACGGTCTTTATGTTTACGATACAGTACAAAGACTATATGACAGTCAGTTTGGTGGAGAGAGCGTAGATGATATTGGACACTACATTAAGCTTGGAAAACTGGGAGAGGCTTTTAAGCAAGATGAGCAAGTAGTGCTTCTTATTGATGAGATTGATAAGGCTGATCTTGAATTTCCAAATGATCTTCTTTGGGAACTTGACCAGATGGAGTTTTATATCCACGAGACCAAAGAAACTGTTAAAGCTAAACAGCGCCCAATAGTTATCATTACATCAAATGCCGAGAAAGAACTTCCAGACGCTTTCTTGAGAAGATGTATTTTCTTCTATATAGAATTCCCAGACAAAGAAATGATGAGCCAGATTGTTCATTCACACTTCGAAAATCTTGAAGAACACTTGCTAGAAAAGGCGATGGAGACTTTCTACTGGATAAGAGGAATAAGAGACGTTAGAAAGAAACCAAGCACATCTGAACTTATCGATTGGCTAAGAGCATTGATGGTGGGAGGATGTGATCCTGACAAGATTCAGCAAGAACTTCCATTCTTAGGAGTTTTGATTAAGAAAGACGAAGACCAAGAGCTCGTCAAAGAAATGAACGAATAGAAAGAGTATTAAATGTTTTCAGGTTTTTTCTATACACTAAAAGATAATGGAATAAATGTCTCAACTACTGAGTGGTTGAGTCTTATGGATGCGCTAGACCAAGATCTTGCGCATTCTAATTTTACGGACTTTTATTATCTTTG
>JAGCPW010000063.1 GCA_017965495.1 Eubacterium sp.
ATGCACTAGGGTTATTATCCCCGTTAAAATGAATATTTTTTTATAACCTAAAATATAATTAAGTGGTTCTCTTTTCATAATAAATATTCCCTAAAATATCTTATTAATCCACTGTACCAAGAATCCTTGTACAGCATCTCCATTAGCACACACCTTAATAATCAATGGTGCAAATACCAATGAAACAATTGTCATTAACTTAATCAAAATATTAATAGAAGGTCCTGATGTATCTTTAAATGGATCACCTACAGTATCTCCTACCACAGATGCCTTATGAGACTCTGATCCTTTTCCACCATCATGTCCTTCTTCTATATACTTCTTAGCATTATCCCAAGCACCACCTGAGTTTGCCATAAAGATTGCAAGCATAACACCGCATACTAATGCGCCACAAAGCATTCCACCTAAAGCGGCAGGTCCTAATAAGAATCCTGTTGCTAGCGGAACTATTATTGCAAGTAATCCAGGAAGTACCATCTCTTTAAGAGCTGCGTTTGTGGAAATACCTACGCACTTCTTATAGTCAGGTTTTACCTCTCCTTTTAAGATGCCTGGTTCATTTTTAAACTGTCTTCTTACTTCAGCAATCATTTGATTTGCTGCTTTACCTACTGAATCCATAGTGAGCGCTGAGAACAAGAATGGTAGCATTCCACCTAAGAACACTCCCGCCACCACAGTTGGGCTCAAAATACTAATAGATTTCAATTTTGAAACTTCTGAGTAAGAAACAAATAGCGATAAAGCTGTAAGTGCTGCAGAACCTATAGCAAATCCTTTGCCGATAGCTGCTGTAGTGTTTCCTACTGCATCCAACTTATCTGTTATATTTCTTACGCTCTCATCTAGTTCTGCCATCTCTGCTATTCCGCCAGCATTGTCAGCAATAGGACCATAGGCATCTACTGCTATAGTCATACCAGTAGTTGAAAGCATACCAACTGCTGCTAGTGCGATACCATACATTCCAAAGAATGCGTATGACACTAACACTCCAGCTACTATAAATATGATAGGAATAGCTGTAGATTTCATACCTACCGCTAGTCCGTTTATGATATTAGTAGCAGATCCCGTCTGTGAACTATCTGCTATCTGCTTTACACTCTTGTATTTTTCTGATGTATAAATCTCTGTTAACTTTCCAATAGCCATTCCTACCACTAGTCCAGCAAAGATTGCCCAGAATGCATTGAAATTGTTAAAGAATAATTTACTAAATATTGCTGCTGCTATTAGCACAATTATCTCTGCCACATACTCTCCCAAGTTAAGAGATCTTTGTGGGTCAGATTTCTTTCCACCTCGTACAAAGAAAGTAGCTATTACTGCTGCTAATACACCTACTGCAGCTATTACTAATGGGAAGATTACATGATTGATAGAAAATTTTCCCCCATTAAATTTCACATTAGCTACCATAAACGCCACCGCTAAAGTAACCGATGAAACTAGTGCTCCTACATAACTTTCGAAAAGGTCGGCTCCCATACCTGCTACGTCACCTACATTGTCACCCACGTTATCAGCTATAACTGCAGGGTTTCTTGGATCGTCTTCAGGTATTCCTGCTTCTACTTTACCTACTAAGTCTGCTCCCACATCGGCAGCTTTCGTATATATACCTCCACCTACTCTCGCAAACAACGCAATAGATGAAGCGCCCAAACTAAATCCTGTTAAAATACTTACGCTCTCAGGAGTGAATTGCCAATTGTTTGTAATGCCAATAAAAATGACTATTCCAGCAAGCCCTAAAATACCAAGGCCTACCACACAAAGTCCCATTACTGCTCCACCTGAAAAAGCAATGGATAGTGCTTTGTTCATTCCACTCTCTTTAGCGGCATTGGCCGTTCTAACATTCGCTTTTGTAGCTACTGTCATACCAAAGTAACCTGCTAATGTAGAGAACAATGCTCCCACTACAAAACAAGCAGCGGTCAACCAGTCAATTCCAAATCCAAGTATAATTGTTAGTACTAATACAAATACGATTAGCACTTTATACTCAGAAAATAGAAATGCTCTAGCACCTTCTGCTATAGAACTAGCAATCTCCTTCATCTTTTCTGTACCAGCATTCTTTTTAGAAATGCTAATAGCCTTTATTCCAGCAAAAATAAGCGCAATCACGCCTACAACTGGAGCTAAATAGATTAAGTACTCAAGTCCTTTCATAAACTTAGCCCTTCCTTTCCGAACGATTTCGCTGTTTCCATTATACTATATTTTTATGTGAACTGTAAATTTATTTAAATATGAGGTATATCTCACTTAATAAAAATAAGTTATTGACTATATTTAGTTAATAAAGTAAACTTAATACTGTATTTTTCTTAAAAATAAAATGACAGGGGTAATACCAAAAATGAAGAAACATTTAGATCATATTGATGAGGAAATAATTAAACTTTTGCATGCAAATGCAAGAATGCCTTTAAAGGAAATAGCAAAGAAAGTTTACCTTTCTTCTCCTGCTGTTTCAGCTAGGATAGAGAGACTAGAGGAGAACGGAATCATCACTGGATACCGGGCTATGATTAACCCTGTAGAGTTAGGATATCATATAAAGGCATTTATAAATGTAGGTGTAGCACCAGAACGCAAGCAAGAATTCTATGATTTCATTAAACCATCTAAATATGTGGTTGAATGTAATAACGTGACTGGTGATTTCACTATGCTTGTAGAAGTAATGTTTAAAGATACTGAAGAGCTAGATGAGTTTGTAGGCGAACTTCAGAAGTTTGGTAGCACACAAACTCAGATAGTATTCTCAACATCTGTAGAAAACAGAGGAATCCCTGAAAGATCGGACGACTAATAATGAATCACGTACTGGAACAAAACTACATAATAGAGCTTTTGAAATGTTCTATCACTAATACCACTCCTTCTATTCCTGATGATGGCTTAGATTGGGATGTGGTATTTAACTATGCAAAAACTCATCGCATTATTCCAGTATTGTATTTTTCTATTAACAAATTGCCTGAAGAATATAAATCTCAAATCTCTAAAATCAAACACTATGGATTAGCATATAAGTCTAATCTAGTGGATGACGCTAATAGAGAGAATGAAATATCTGTCGTAACTAAGTTGCTAACAGATAATAATATCGATTACATTTTGTTAAAGGGATCTGTCACTAAGCACTTTTACCCTGATACTTCTATGAGAATGATGAG
>JAGCPW010000064.1 GCA_017965495.1 Eubacterium sp.
GCAGATATCAAAGTGGCAGAAGAGGCAGCGCAGACAGCAGAGTTTCTCGGAGCAAAAGTAAATAGAATCTTTGACGTGGGTGTAAGTGGAATCCACAGACTTCTAGATAAAGAAGATGAGATACGAGAAGCAAATGTTGTAATAGCAATAGCCGGAATGGAAGGAGCATTGGCGAGCGTGATAGCAGGGTTAGTTAAAAATCCTGTGATAGCAGTTCCTACATCAGTGGGATACGGTGCTTCATTTGAAGGCTTATCCGCATTGCTTACTATGATAAACTCCTGCGCAAACGGAGTAACGGTTGTAAATATAGATAACGGATACGGAGCAGCATACAGCGCTGTTCAAATAAATAGATTAGCGGTAAAAGGGGCAGATTGATGAGTGATATCAATCACAAAATTGAAAGACTAGAAAAGTTTTTGAAGAAATTAGGAAGTGTGGCAGTCGCCTTTTCTGGAGGAGTCGATTCCACATTTCTTTTGTATGTGGCAAAACAAGTGCTGGGAGACAAAGTACTGGCTGTAAATATCAATTCTGTCAGCATACCAAATCGTGAAAAAGAAGATGTGGTAGATTTTATTCATAAAAACGATATTGATTATGAAATTATAAAGGTTGATCAGCTAGCGATAGAGGGCTTTAAAGAAAACCCAAATGATAAATGCTATATCTGCAAAAAAGCATTGTTTACCAAAATAAAAGAAGTGGCAAAAGCCCATGGAATTGATTACGTGATAGAGGGATCAAATGTAGATGATTTGTCAGATTTTAGGCCGGGAATGAAGGCACTTGATGAACTTGGAATTCTAAGTCCGATGTTAGATGCGGGCTTAACAAAAAAAGACATTAGAGAAATGTCAGAATTCTATGGACTAAAAACAGCATACAAACCTTCTAGCCCATGTCTTGCTACTAGAATAAAAGTGGGTGAAACCATTACAGAAGAAAAACTTCGAATGATAGAAAAGGCAGAAGACTTCTTGATAGAAAAAGGATTTACTCAAGTTAGAGTCAGAATGATTGGAAACAGTGCTAGCGTAGAGGTCAGAAAAGATAAAGTAGGAAAGCTAGTAAAGAATAGAGAAAGCGTCACAAAAAAACTAAAAGAGATAGGCTTTGAAGATGTTAAAATAGATACTAAGGGATATCAAAAAGGCCATATGAATAAAACTAAGACGCGAGATGAGTCAAGAAGTAAAGAATTAATGAACACTTTGTTTGGAGAGATTATGAGTAAAGGAAAAGAGAAAAAAACTTTATATCTAGAATGTGCCTCTGGCATTAGTGGAGATATGACAGTAGCTGCGCTTTTAGATTTGGGTGTGGATGAAGAAGCACTCATAAATGCACTTAATTCTATTCCTATCGATGGATATGAAATCAAAATATCTAGAGTGATGAAAGCTGGAATAGATTGTATGGATTTTGATGTGGTTTTGGATGAGGACAATCACGATCACGATATGGAATATTTGCATGGACATAATCATGAAGATCATCACCATCATCATGACGAAAATAATCATCCTGAGCATCACCACCATCATGAGCACAGACATCTATCTGATATTTTAGATATTATAGATGATACAGATATTTCTGAGAATGCTAAAGATATAGCAGGAAGAATATTTGAAATAATAGCAGAGGCTGAGGCAAAGGCACATGCTACTAGCCCTGAGAAAGTACATTTCCATGAAGTGGGAGCAGTAGATTCCATTGTGGATATTATTGCAGTAGCATTTTGTTTAGATTATTTAAATATTGGCGATGTAATAGTAAGAAGTGTGACTGAAGGAACAGGAACTGTAAGATGCGCGCACGGAGTTCTTCCAGTGCCAGTACCTGCAGTAGAAAATATTGTTAGTCGCTATGATATAAAATTAAAAATTACAGATTTTGAGGGAGAGTTTGTCACTCCTACAGGAGCAGCTATAGTAGCAGCTATCAGTAATAGAGACATACTTCCTCAAGAGATGACAATAGTTAAGACTGGTTATGGCGCAGGAAAGAGAGAGTACGAACTTCCTAGCATCTTAAGAGCAATGATAGTAGAAAACGAAGAAGTAGTCTACATGCTTGAAGCCACTATAGACGATTGTTCAAGTGAAGCACTTGCTTACTGCGTGGAGAGACTAATGGAAGCCGGCGCCAAAGACGCTCACTTCTACCAACTCTTTATGAAGAAGGGCAGACCAGGTTGGATGCTTCGTGTCCTCTGCGAGGAAGAAGACACAGAGAAGATGTCAAACATAGTATTTAAAGAAACTACTACTATAGGAATTAAGACTATTAGAGTTAACAGAAGAATCTTACCTCGCGAGATAATAGAAGTAGAAACAGAGTTTGGAAAATCTAGAGTTAAGGTTTGTGAACTTCAAGGAGAGACAGTTTACTATCCAGAATATGAGGATGTAGCAAAGCTTGCTAGAGAAAATGATGTTTCATATTTGGATATGTATGATATTGTAAAGAATAGTGTAACTTAATAACTGAATAAAAAAGAATGTGTAAAAAACTTATAAGTGATAGCAATATTATTGTTTAAATGAATTAAAAAAAGGGACAAGGCTCTAATGCCTTGTCCTTAATTTTTTTACAAAAGAACTTGAACTTGTTTAAGTAATATGATATAAACAAGTTGAGGTGTGGAAATGAATTATAATTTTAAAGAAGACTTAAAATCAATTAGAGAAATATTGGAATTGTCGCAGTCAGAAATGGCTGAAAAAATAGGAGTAGAACAGGTTACTTTATCGAGAAGTGAACTAGGAAAGACGATGCCATCTTCTAAACTATTAGAAAAAGTGTATAGTTTTGCGTTTGAAAATAATGTAAAAATCAATACATTGAATGAAATGCTTTGGAAAGAATCTGTGAAGAAAAATCAAATTCTGCTTTTCCATGGGGCAAAAGATGAAATCGTTGGAAAGTTAAAAGCAACAGTTGGAAGAAAGAATAATGATTTTGGACCGGGATTCTATGCGGGTGAATCATACTATCAAGCGATTTCTTATGTTTCAAACTATGATTCTTCATCAGTATATTTTTTGATTTTTGAACCAAAAGATTTAAAATGTAAAAAATATGATGTTGACCAAGATTGGATGCTTACCATTGCCAGTTATAGAGGGGTCTTGGGAGAATATGAAGATCATCCTATGGTAAAAAGATTAGTTGAAAAATCTAAAGAGTGTGATTATATTATTGCTCCTATAGCTGATAATAGAATGTTTCGAATAATTGATTCTTTTGTAAGTGGCGAAATTACAGATCAACAATGTATTCATTGTTTATCAGCCACTAATCTCGGGTATCAATATGTTTTTACAAGTAAAAAAGCATTGAACAATGCAAGGATTGTTGAAAGATGTTATTTGTCTAAGAGTGAAAAAGATTATTATATTTCTTCAAGGGGTCAAGAGACTAAGATAGGAGAAGATAAAGTGAAATTAGCTAGAAGGAAATATAGAGGAAAAGGCAAATATATTGATGAGATATTAAAGTAGGAGGATTTGTTTATGAAAAAAATGGACAAAGATGGATTAATACTTTGCGATTTGCAAGCAGAAGCCTTTGAAATATCTATTGATTTGTGTGAAACTAGTTCGGATATTTTTGTTAGAAGATTTATGAATAGCAAAGTGTCAAAAAATATAGATAATGGTGGAATACTAGAGACAAATCTTCAGTCTAAAGATATAATAGAAGATGTGAATGAAGAATACGGGAAATCCAATTATGGATCAGTGAAATATACACACGATGAAATGTATTGGATTGGTTATATATATAGATATTTTTCATATATATACTCCCTAACCTCTACGCAAGTTTATAGATTAATAAAACCAAAGGAATTAAGAGATTTGTTCTTACCTTATCATACATTAAGCCCCGAACAAGCAATTGAACGAATACTCGAAGCAAAACATTTATTGTTAGATGAAAAAGAAGAACTACAAAGACAATACCAAATATTCAAAAGAATCCGAATGGAGAGTAAAGCATGAGTATTAAAGAAGAAATATTAAAATTAAAAGAAGAAAATGATATATGTATTCTAGCGCACTGCTACCAGAATCCAGAGATTTTGGAAGTGGCAGATTTTGTGGGAGACAGTTTTGCGCTGGCTGTGGAAGCAGAGAAGGTGGAGAACAAAACAGTCATCATGTGTGGTGTTAGATTTATGGCAGAGACTGTAAAGATTCTATCACCTGACAAGACTGTGTATCTTTCAAACAAGAATGCTGGATGTCCTATGGCTGAGATGATGGACAAAGCGCTTATCACAGAAGTGAAGAAACAGTTCCCAGATTACATGGTAGTGGCATACATTAACACTACATCAGATCTTAAGACTGTGTGCGATGTGTGCGTTACTTCATCTTCAGCGCAGAAGATTGTATCTAAATTGGATACAGATAAAATCTTGTTTATACCTGACTGCAACTTGGGAGACTACATCTCAAAGCAGATTCCAGATAAAGAATTCAAACTACTAAATGGCGGGTGCCCTACACATGCTAGGATTGAGCCTGAAGATGTGCTTAAAGCAAAAGAGGCACATCCTAATGCATTGTTCTTAGTTCACCCAGAGTGTAAACCAGCAGTGGTAGAACTAGCAGACTATGTAGGCTCCACTACAGGCATTATGAACTACGCCAAAGAATCTGACCATGACGAATTCATTATAGGAACAGAGAATAACATCGCAGTTCACCTATCAAACGAATGTCCAGAGAAGAAATTCTACACAGTGACTGATACATTCGTTTGTCCAAACATGAGATATACTACACTTGAAAATGTATTAGAGTGTTGCAAAGGCGAAGGCGAACAGATAGAACTAGATGAAGAAACTAGAATTGGTGCAAAGAGATGTATCGATAAGATGATTGAACTAGGATAAAACTATTACGGAGAAGTTATGGCTAAAGCATTGATAGCAATGAGCGGTGGCGTGGATAGTAGCGTGGCTGCTGTGCTGATGAAAGAAAAAGGATACGAACCTATTGGAGTAACAATGAAACTTCACGATGAGGCAGATGCCGAAATCGATATGGAGGGCACTTGTTGCTCTCTTAGCGATGTGGAAGATGCTAGAAGTGTTGCTAACAAGATGGACTTCCCATACTACGTATTCAATTTCAAAGCCCGCTTCAAAGAAGAAGTAATAGATAAATTTGTAGACTACTACATTCACGGTAAGACCCCAAACCCTTGTATCGACTGCAACAGATACTTGAAGTTTGATGAGTTGCAAAGAAGAGCAGAAGAACTTGGCTGTGATTTAATAGTGACAGGTCACTATGTTAGAACTAGATTTAATGAAGAAACTGGCAAGTATGAACTTCTAAAGGGAGTGGATGATTCTAAAGATCAGAGTTATGTGTTATATCATTTGACTCAGGACTTACTTTCAAAGGCAGCATTCCCGCTTGGTGAATATACCAAAGATCAAATAAGAGAGAAGGCTGATGAGACTGGACTAATCAATGCATATAAAAAGGAAAGCCAGGATATTTGTTTTATTCCAGATGGAAATCACAAGAGATTTATAGAAGAGTACACTGGTGAGAAGATTGGATTTGGAAAGATTCTAGATATCAACGGAAAACAAATTGGAACTCACCAGGGTTACTATAGATTTACTGTTGGCCAGAGAAAAGGTTTTGATGTAACAAGAGAGGGAAGACACTATGTACTAGATATCAAACCAGAGACTAACGAGATAGTGGTAGGAAGAGAAAAAGACCTCTACAAAGGTAGTCTGATAGCAGATGATTTTAACTGGATAAGTGGAGAAGCACCATCTGAACCTATCAAAGTAGATGCTAGAACTAGATACCATAAGCCTTTGGCAAAAGCAACAGTTACAGTTTTAGAAAATGGAAATGTAAAAGTAGAATTTGATGAGCCACAAAGAGCAATGACTAGAGGACAGTCGGTAGTGCTGTACGATGGAGATGTAGTGCTAGGTGGAGGAACGATAATAGAAGTAGAATAGTAATAAAACTGTGAGTTTTAAGTAGTTTTCGGATTGAATAATAAGGCATTGTTATATATAATATGTAAGGTAGATTTTTTAGAGGGAAGGTAGAAAAATGAAAAAACTATTAACATTAATATTAGTAATAACATTAGTATTTGGAGCATTTGGTGTTACTAACACACAGGCTTCCACTAGTTCTGCTTACAATGCAGTAAAAAAGATTTATAAAAAGTATTGCCCTAAGGCCAAGAACATCCAGAAAAAAGACATGTTTGGTAGATACTCAAAAATACTTGGAGTTCTTTCTGTAAAGGGATTGAAATCATATAAAGTTGGACAAGCATTTGAAGGAAAATCTAAAAAAGTAGAGCGTGTAGTTGTCATTGTCCAAGTTAAAAAGAAAAGCCAGATAAAAGGTATTAAAAATAAATTTAGAAGCTATGTAAATACTAGAAAAGGCGCTGCTAAGAGAGGATATTTTTCTAAGTATGGTAAGAAAGTATTAAACAATGCTAGCATTGGTTCAAAAGGAAAGTACGTTTACTTACTAATGTTAGATGCCTCAGGAAACAAGAAAGCAAAAGCAGCAGTTAAAAAAGCAGCTTAAAACTATTAGAAAAAATGAGGGAACATATTCCCTCATTTTTATTTGAAGAAAGTGTAGGAGTAGAAAATGAAAAGAGTAATTGGATTTAGTATTATAACAATCGTATTTGCATTTGCATTAGTATGCTTTGCAGGGGGCAAAGAGGCTAGCGCTGAGCCAGTGGGAGAACAAGTTACTACCAAAGTTCCTGAGACCACAACTCATAAAAAGCAACCAACAAAGAAGATTACACTTAGTACTCCTAAGTTGAAAATAAAAAAGCATTATGAAAAACACATAAAGCTTGATTGGAACAATGTAAGTAAAGCCCAGAACTATAAGGTATATAGAGCAAAAAAGGGAGATGGATTTGATCTAATAAAGACAACTAACAAGAGTTCATTCACAGATAAAAAAGCAAAGAAAAGAACTACTTATAAATATAAGATAACAGCAGAAGCAAAATCTGGTGGCAAAACTTTTACTAGCAAAGATTCAAAAGTAAAAAGCGTTTATGTTCTTCCAAAGAATCCAAGAGTAGTGATTTGTGGCGAGTGCTTTGTCGAGGGCATGAAGCTTTTTGCCAACAAATATAGACCTAAGAATTCTCACTTTGTTTACAAGATAGGAATAAGCACAAGTGGAATGTTAAATGATAACTACATTAACTATAAGGGTAATTCTATAACTGCAATTGAGCGAATCGCTTACTATAATCCAGACCGCGTTTATTTCTTGATTGGAATGAACGAGGCAAAGGGTGGAAACCCAAGTAATACAATTAAAAATTACAAGAAAGCATTCAAGCTTCTAAAGAAGATTAATCCACATATAGAAATGGTTCTAATGGCACTTCCTCCAGTGGGAAGAAACCATAGTTCAGGTTTTGCAAGTAACAGCAAAATCAATAAATATAACAAGGCATATAAAAAATATGCGAGCAAGACAAAGAATGTATTTTACTACTCAAGATATCGCAAGCTTATCTCAGATGGCGCAGGCTATTTGAAGGCAAGTGGTGGTGACGGTGGACATTGGAGTTCAGGCGGAACTATCAAGGTAGTAAAGGATTTGAAAAAACATTCAAAGTCATTAACAAAACGATAAAAATAAATTACAATAGATAAATCAAACTTTTAAGGAACAACAAATGGTATTTAGTAGTTTAATATTTCTAGTGATATTTTTGCCAATCACATTGTTGGTATATTATATTGCTCCAACTAAATTACGAAATCTATGGCTATTAATAGTCAGCCTAATCTTTTACAGTTGGGGAGAGCCGGTATACATCTTGCTTATGCTCTTCTCAATACTTCTAAACTATGTATCAGGTCTATTGATTAGCAGTACAGATGAATCCAAAACGGGTAAGCGAAAAGCCTTACTCGCCATTTCTGTTGCCATAAATGTTGGCCTTTTATTTGTATTCAAATACGCAGACTTTACAATCGGAACATACAATGTAATCTTTGGAAAGCACGTTCACTTACTTAACATAGCACTTCCAATCGGAATTAGTTTTTATACATTCCAGGCTATGTCTTACGTGATCGATGTTTACCGCGGCAAAGTTCAGGGAAACAAAAACATAATTAACTTTGCCACATACATCACAATGTTCCCGCAGCTTATTGCTGGACCAATCGTTAGATATAAGACAGTAGAAAAAGAACTTAGAGATAGAAAGTGCACAGTAGATGATTTCTATCAAGGAATTATTAGATTTACAATCGGTCTTGGCAAAAAAGTTTTAATTGCAAACAACGTGGCTGTTATCTTTAAAGAAATAGCAGCAAAGCCAGCTGCCGAACTATCCACATCACTTAGTTGGCTAGCAGTTTTGGCATTTACACTTCAAATATATTTTGACTTTTCAGGTTATTCAGATATGGCCATCGGTATGGGACGTATGCTAGGATTCCATTTCTTAGAGAACTTTGATTATCCGTATGAGTCTAAATCTATTACAGAGTTTTGGCGCAGATGGCACATCTCACTTAGCACATGGTTTAAGGAATATGTGTACATTCCACTAGGCGGAAACAGAAAAGGACTCCCAAGACAAATCC
This sequence comes from Eubacterium sp., assembly GCA_017965495.1. Classification (GTDB taxonomy): domain Bacteria; phylum Bacillota; class Clostridia; order Lachnospirales; family Lachnospiraceae; genus Eubacterium_G. The sequence continues at coordinate 8,657 of JAGCPW010000064.1, forward strand.
TAAACATTTTTATAGTTTGGCTACTAACAGGATTTTGGCACGGAGCTTCATGGAACTTTGTTCTTTGGGGTGTATACTATGCCATCTTGTTAATCATAGAAAAACTATTCTTAAGAAAATTCTTAGACAAACTTCCATCTATAATAGGAAGAATCTACACGATAGCTGCCTTTGTATCAGGCTGGGCTATCTTTGTGGCAAGCGACTTAAAGTTTAGAGGCTCATTTATAAAAGCTCTATTCTTCAATGCGAACTTAGGAGTAGTGGACAAGCAAACAGCATACTACTTGCTAAGCTTTGGTGTGTTGTTAGTAGTGGGAATTATTGGAGCCACATCCATTCCAAAGAGAGTGGCTAACAAACTACTTGCCAAAAATATTGCAGTTAAAAGTATTGTGCAGATGTTGTTTGTAGTAGTAATACTTGCGCTCTCAATTGCGTTTATAGTATCAGATACTTACAACCCATTCTTGTACTTTAGATTCTAGGAGCAGTAAATGGAAAAGAAGTTTAAAATCATAACAATCATATTATTTATGGTTATCCTATGTGGCGTAGGTCTATTTACTGTGCTTAATGGCGGAAAGAAGTACTCTGTATTTGAAAAAAGAGATCTAGCGTCTTTCCCAAGGACTAATGTAAAGACTATCACAAAGGCTAAGTTCCAATCTGGCCTAGATAGTTTCTTAAACGATCATGTAATCTTTAGAGACCAGTGTATCTACACAACTACCATAGTAGATAAAATGATGGGCCGCGCAGAGA
>JAGCPW010000065.1 GCA_017965495.1 Eubacterium sp.
AGGCCCTGTCTTTTTGCCCCACTTCTGACCTAATATACCATGATGGTATAACTCAGTAGAGTACATAATAGTTACCTCCTTTTGTAAAATAAAAAAGACCGACTGTTTAGCCGATCCTTTTTATAGTTTCTTCAGTTTTGTTAAAATCTGGATTAGTTAGTATCTCTTTCCAAAAATCAAATGTTCCATAATCACCACTTTCTTTATCAACTTTACAATAAAAAGTTGAACCGTCAATTCCATTTGGTGTCATTACTGGAAATATGTATTCTTTTTCAGATTCCATAACTTCTTCTATAACTAACCCTTTGTTATTTTGTTTAGCTATGTTAATAGCCTCATTTAAACTTACCATAACTATTTCTCCTTTCACTTAAAGAAATGTTTTTAACGCTATTTTACGATATGCTCTAAAACTTGAGAAGCGTTTTCTTTTAAAGTAGCATTAGAACAATCTATTATGTCGGTGATAACATAAGGTGCGTTTTTCATAAAAGCATCTTTGAATTGTATTATTGTATCGTTCTGACTATCGATTAGAGTTAAATTACCTAGATGATCTTTTTCGTAATTTACGAAGTGTCCCTGCCCATTATTCTGTAATCTCAGTATACCAGTCGAGCTACTTTTTATATGTTTAGCAGCTTTGTCAGGTCTTAGATCGTCAAACGGAATTTCAGTTTTTACTAATCCGTCAAATACAGCATCAAAAATAGCTTTGCTTCTACCAGCATTCCCAGTTACAAGACCGCTTAATTCGTCAACTCCAGAATAGCCTTTGGCCGATACATTTTTACCTAAAACAGTATTTAAGATGTATGCTATGGAAGTATGTGAACAGTTTCTTGCATAGTCTGGTTTTAATTGTCCATTTTCCCAACCGTCTTTGTTTATAGAAGATACAACTTTTCTATCTATTTCGCCAATACTCTTACCTATCTTTATCTCAGAGTTTCCTCCAAGATCAGTTTTCTTAACAATCTCTGGGACATTACGTATCTTAGATTTTACTACAGGGCTTGATGCTAACTTGTACCCGCCATAAGCAACTAAACCTGCAGCCACAAGACTTGCGCCAACCTTAAGGGCTTTCTTCTGAGATTCTGTCAAACCTTTTTTCTGCTCATTTTGAGCATCATCAGAAGAATTCTCTTTCGCTCTAGCTTTACCAGCAGCGGTTCGAGTTCCATCTGTATTTTGGAAACGGCGTACACCCCACTTTTGGCCCTTTACGCCGTGGTGGTAAAGTTCTTTGTCTATGTAATAGCCCATAGCTCTACCTCCTAATACAGATCAAGATTTTTAAGATCGTTTAATGTATATGACCCAAGAGTTTTCTGTATAGTACTTCTAGAAATAGGAACACTATCAATTTTAACTCTATCTATTGGCGTATGGCTTACAACTGAGAGGTCATTTTTAATAACTCTAAGAGCTTTAGATGCAGCTTCTTTATTCATTCTATTATTCTCGCTCATCTTATAAGCGCCATAAGCCCCAAGAGCTGTTCCAATTGCAGCTCCACCAATAATAGCAGCCTTTTTAAGCTTCTCTTTTGATTCGTTACCTGTTTCTTTTGTAAGTGCACGAACTATCTTTTCGCCTTCTTTTATAGCTTTAGCATTTTCTTTATCAAAGACTCTAGATTGTTTCTTTGCAGCTAAATAGTTATCATAAGCCTTATCGAATTCTTTAAACTCTTTTGTAGGCTTTCCATTTGAAGCTTCTAAATACAGATGCTCTATGTCATCTACATTCTTCATGTTTACGAAACCTTTCTTAAGGTCGCTTCTGCTATTGATTAGTTTTTCGCCAGCATCATGAAGTTTATTATTTGCAGTCGATATGTTCTTTTTCAATCTATCAGATTCATTGTAAGCGTCATATCTCTTTTTACCTTCTGAAGTAAGTGATCCGTCCTTGTTTTGAAACCTACGTATTCCCCACTTCTGACCTCTTATACCGTGGTGTACTAGATACTGTTCCATACTCTTCACCACAACCTAGTATCACCAGGTTTCCTTTCTATTGGTTTGGTTGGAGCGAGTGTAGTCCCGTCTCCGTAATGTATTGCGTTATGAGTTGCTTTGGTAACACAGATTAAGTTGTTCAAATCAAATATAGCTGGATCGAAGTTAGTGACTTGTTCTATTGTGATGGGATTGAGGTGGTGAATCAGAATCTTATCACTAATAGGTCTGTCAGCTATACCAAGATCACAGCCATTGTCTCTAATAATCACCCTCTGCCTGGTCTCTAACCATTGAGGGGATCTGTATAACATTTGATTTAGTAATCTATGTCCTCCAAAAGTAACTTCAGAACATTGTCCATTGAGTTGCAAATATGCAAAGCGTTCTTCAAAAGTTGGTAAGGTGATTAGTTCGTTGTATGTTCTATACATAATCATCCTCCACTCCACTGTAACGCTTGAAAGCTTCCATAGCTTCTTTGGCAATTACTTCCATTGAACGTCCTTCTTCAATTGCTACAGTCTTTGCACGTTGTAATTCCATTTCAGCTTCAATCTTCATCAGATTGACTCGTTCTTTCTCAGATCCCATCCTTAAAAAGTGGCACAACTCGGCTGAAGTAGCCGTATGGTTTGCAATTCGCCGTGCTACTTCCTCGTAAGCCATGTTGATTAGCTCGTTTTCTCGTCCTTCTGGTGTTGAAGCAGTGAGAAGTGAAGTAGTTTGTATGGGATCTGGTGAGGAATCACATGACTTCACTTTTCTTGCCATGGTGTTTCACATCCTTTCACTATACTTTTACTCTACTTTTATCGAGGCACAAACGTCTGTAAGAGCCATATCTCGTGAAAGGAGTCTAGGGTCACCGGTCCTAGAAGTTTTACATTCATCTGTACCTCCACAGAAGTAGAGTAAAATATGTCAGTCAAGTTCATCGATCCAAGTGTCTAATTTGTCAGTTTCAACACCTCTAAGTTCGTAGATCTTAACTTTCTTGTTCTGTTTAACCAGAGCTTCTACATTCTTTCTTGTAGCTCCAGCACCACCTTTCTCTAATATCACCGCAAGACCTTCATAAGCATCGTCTTGCATTGCTCTATCTTTTACAGCATGCCACTCTGATGAACCTTCCTCGTAACCTGAGCCGTCAGAAATATGTTCTTTCCATTTACCCTTGTTTGCACGAGTGTAATCTGTACCATAGACAACTACTTTCTTGTAATTCTTCTTGGCTAAATATTCCTGAACTGCAGTATCAAGTCCTGGTGCATCACCAACAATGATCTTTTTCCTGTCACGAATATAACCGTCTATTTCGTTTTGTATTGGTTTGGGTAAACTCTTACGATAGTAAGTTGAAGATTTGTCTTGTAGTTTAGAAGTACCAGATATAAACACGTTACCTCTGGCTCTGTCACGTTTGCGTCCAAGTTCTGTATGGTGACCGTCCTGATCTTGGTATCTACGCACACCCCACTTTTGGCCCTTTACGCCGTGGTGTTGCAAAATATCGCTAAAGTACATTTGTAAAACCCTCCTGAAGCGTAAGTGAAGTGAAAAGTGTTTTTCGAAAATTCCCTCCGGAGAAAATATAAAG
>JAGCPW010000066.1 GCA_017965495.1 Eubacterium sp.
GATTTCCATAAACTCTTCTATCTCTTTATCGTCAGTGGCAATCTGCATACCTTGTCCACCAAGAACATATGAAGGACGAACCAATACTGGATACCCTAATTCATTAGCCACTTTCTTTGCTTCTTCTGCTGTAAATACTGTTCCACCTGTAGGTCTTGGGATTTCACACTTCTCAAGAATCTCATCAAACAACTCTCTATCCTCTGCAGCGTCTACATCCTCAGCCTTTGTACCAAGGATAGGCACACCCATCTTCATCAAAGACTCAGTAAGCTTGATAGCAGTCTGTCCACCAAACTGAACTACAGCTCCATCAGGCTTTTCAATATTTACAATGTTTTCTACATCTTCTGGAGTCAAAGGTTCAAAGTATAGTTTATCTGCAATATCAAAGTCAGTAGAAACTGTCTCTGGGTTATTGTTTACGATAATAGTCTCGTAACCTTCTTCTTTGAAGGCCCAAGTACAATGAACTGAACAGAAGTCAAACTCAATACCCTGTCCAATGCGGATAGGTCCAGAACCTAGAACTAATACCTTCTTAGGTGGGTTAGTCTCTTCTGCTTCGTTTTCTCCGCCGTATACTGAATAGTAATATGGTGTGGCAGCCTCAAACTCAGCCGCACATGTATCAACCATCTTATATGCTGCTACTATATTGTTATCGTAGCGCATCTGTTTAATCTCATCTTCAGTCTTACCTGTAAGCTTAGCAATAACTGTATCTGGGAATTCAATTCTCTTAGCTTCTCTTAGCAAGTCTACTGTCAACTCTTCTGTCTCAAGAGCCTTTTCCATCTCAGTGATAATTGCAATCTTATCAATAAACCACTCATCAATCATAGTCACTTCATGGATATGCTCATATGAAACACCACGTCTTAGTGCTTCAGCCACTACCCAGATTCGTCTATCATCAACTTTGTGTAGCATATCTTCTAACTCATCATCAGTAAGTTCAGAGAAATCATAGTCTCTCAAGCACTCAACATGCTGCTCTAATGATCTAATACCCTTCATCAACGCCCCCTCGAAGTTGTTACAAATACTCATAACCTCTCCAGTAGCTTTCATCTGAGTAGTTAGTTTTCTACTAGCTGTAATAAACTTATCAAATGGAAGTCTTGGAATCTTAACTACACAGTAATCTAGTGTAGGCTCGAAACTTGCGTAAGTGTTTTGAGTGATAGCATTTTTAATCTCATCAAGTGTATAACCAATAGCAATCTTAGCAGCCACTTTAGCTATAGGATAACCTGTGGCCTTAGAAGCCAAAGCTGATGACCTACTAACTCTTGGGTTAACCTCTATTACGCAATACTCAAAAGTCTCCGGATGCAAAGCATACTGCACGTTACATCCACCAGTAATTCCAAGTTCATTTATGATATTAAGAGCAGATGTTCTAAGCATCTGGTGCTCTTTGTCGCCCAATGTCTGTGAAGGAGCAACAACTATACTGTCACCAGTATGTACTCCAACAGGGTCAATGTTTTCCATGTTACAAACAGTGATGCAGTTTCCTGCTGAGTCACGCATTACCTCGTACTCAATCTCTTTCCAACCAGCGATACACTTCTCAACCAAAACTTGTCCCACACGAGAAAGTCTTAAACCATTCTCAAGAATTTCTTCAAGTTCCATTTGGTTGTGTGCGATACCACCGCCACTACCACCTAGGGTATATGCAGGACGAAGAACTACTGGGTAACCAATCTGGTTAACAAACGCAATACCTTCCTCAATACTTTCCACTACCAAAGATGGTGCACATGGCTCATTTATTTTTTCCATAGTCTCTTTAAACTCGAGACGATCTTCTGCCTTTTTAATTGTTTGACTAGTTGTACCAATCAAACGACAATTGTGCTCTTCTAAGAAACCTGTCTCTGCTATTTCCATAGCAAGGTTAAGTCCAGCCTGTCCTCCTAGTGTTGGAAGAATGCTGTCAGGTTTTTCAGTCTCAATAATCTTCTTTAGAATTGGAACTGTAAGAGGCTCAATATAAACTTCATCAGCAATATCTTTGTCTGTCATGATAGTAGCTGGGTTTGAGTTTAGAAGAACAACCTCTAGTCCTTCTTCCTTCAAAGATCTACACGCCTGTGTACCAGCGTAATCAAACTCTGCAGCCTGACCTATAACGATGGGGCCTGAACCTATGACTAATACTTTTTTAATGCTTGAATCTTTAGCCATTCTTCTTCACCTCCATCATATTGATAAACTCACCAAAAAGACACTCTGAATCCTGAGGACCAGGGCATGCTTCAGGGTGGAACTGTACTGTAAATATGTTTTTGTCTTTATAACGAAGACCTTCTACAGTCTTATCATTTACATTTACAAATGCTACCTTAGCAATCTTCTCATCTACTGATGTGTCATCTACCATATATCCGTGGTTTTGAGATGAAATATAAACATGTTTGCTGTCCAAATCGATAACCGGATGGTTACCTCCCCTATGTCCATATTTCATTTTCTTTGTATCAAAGCCCATAGCGAGTGCCATCAACTGATGACCTAGACAGATAGCAAAGATAGGAATGTCTGTATCATAGAGCTTTCTAATCTGCTCTATCTCATACTCACATTCTTTTGGATCTCCAGGACCGTTAGAAAGCATAATTCCGTCTGGAGCAAAATCGATAATCTCCTCTGCAGGAGTTCTAGCTGGAAAAACTGTAACATCACATCCAAACTTCTGTAATGAATGTGGAATATTATTCTTAGCTCCTACATCAAGTAGCGCTACTTTATAATTCTTACCCTCTACAAGGGATTCTAATTCTTTCTTTGAATCACACGTAGCGGCGTCTACCACGCCTCTTACTTTGTATTCTTTAATCTTTGGAAGTATTTCATCTAAGTTATCATACTTCTTAGTTGTAATCATTCCATTCATTGTACCCTTATTTCTAAGGATCTTAGTAAGTGCTCTAGTATCGATACCAGCAATTCCTGGAATATCGTTATCAACCAAGAAATCTTGGATGGAGCCTTCCGAACGGAAGTTACTATTAGTTCTACTTAGTTCATGTACTATGTACGCATCTGGCCAAGGTTTGAGTGATTCCATATCTTCATAACAGATACCATAGTTACCTATTAATGGATATGTCATACAGACAGCCTGTCCAGCGTATGAAGGGTCAGTCAAAACTTCTAAATAACCCCACATAGATGTATTAAAAACTACCTCACTGATGACTTCTTTTTCAGTCCCAATAGAGGTACCTTCAAACACCGTACCGTCTTCTAAAATTAGGTATGCTTTCATCATTTTTCCTCGCTAAATATTTGGCAGATATTTCTGCCTAAAATCCTAAAAATTATAACAAATTCAGCACCGCTTTTCAAGGCGGAAAAAAACAAGGAACTCGCTAGAAAAGTCGCTCGTTTCCTTGTTTTTTCCCTGCCCTAGAAATATGTCTTAAATTTAATATTTTTCTTATCATTTGGGAACAATTCCTCATATAATGCAATAAAATAATCGTCGGTCATACTTGAGATAAAGTCTACTACTATTTGATGCTTATCTTCATCTCTATAATCAGCTGCCCCTCTGTCGTAATTATTGTTATTTATAAAATTAATATGATGTCTGTAAATGATTGAATTCTCATCTCCAGACACTACATCTTCATATAATCTGTCATATAGCTTTTCAAACATTGGACCTATGACACTATCATATTCTTTCTGCGTATCCTCGCTTAAGTAAATCATCTCATAGTTCTCACGTTTAGCCGTTCTTAAATCATTGTATGCAGCTTCACTTAAAAGAATGTAATCTTTGCCGTAGCTGTTCTCAATAATATCAACACTAAGGTTATTTATAATCTCAGCATTTTTATCGCCAATGCTCTCACTTGAAAACTCTGTATCATCATCAATAATTTTAGCCGTTAAAGCATCTTGTCTATCTTTTCCAATGTAAGCAATCATATCTGAGATTCTAACTACACATCCTTCAAGCGTAGTCGGAACCAAAGACTTGATGGCTGAAGGACCGTCTGTATAACAGCTCTCGATTTCTCTGTCTAGATCTTCAAAAGTTTTACCAAGTTTAGGTCTGTACTCCTTCTGCTCAAACTCACCATTATGACAAAGAACACCATCTAAAACCTGAAGGCTGATATTTCTTTGGAACAATTTATCTAACACTCTAGCACTTTGAACATTGTGATTAAAAAATCTTCCAGTTCTAGCATGATAAACATCATTTAAATATCTCTCTCCAGCATGTCCAAACGGAGTATGTCCTATATCATGTCCTAGTGCCATTGCCTCAATCAAATCTTCATTAAGGCCAAGCACTCGTCCAATATTTCTAGCTATACGTGCTACTAACTGAACATGAAGCGCACGCCTTGAAATATCATCATTATTAATAAAAGAAAAAACTTGAGTCTTGTCAGTATATCTACTGTAGTATGGAATATGTAGAATCTTTTCTATATCACGCTGAAAAGCAGGCCTCCAAAGCGTAGCCTTATCTCTTTCCATATTTCTTCTAATAACATCTTCGTCATTACAACGATACGGAGACAAAACATGGTTATCCATGTCTTGTTTTATTCGTTCTTGTAATTCATCAGATATTTTATGATAGTTATGTCTCATATCTTTCCTTTCTCTCTCCATTGAGCATTATATCACACTTTTATAAGGGGCGGAACAAAACAACAAGGAACTCACTAGAAAAGTCGTTCGTTTCCTTGTTGTTTTGCCCACCCCACAAATAAATGATATAATTTCTCTATGAGAAAAAAGGAATTAGCATTAGAAATAATAAATAGATTAAAAAAAGAATATCCAGATGCAGCATGTACTCTAGATATTTCGATAGCATGGAAATTACTAATATCTGTTAGGCTTGCGGCGCAGTGTACTGACGAGCGAGTAAATAAAATTGTTCCTAAACTATATGAAAAATATCCAGACATTGATGCTATAGCAGATGCACCAGTGGAAAAGATTGAGGAGATTGTCAGACCTTGTGGACTAGGAAAAAGCAAAGCCAGAGATATCAAAGCTTGTATGCAGATGTTAAGGGATGATTTTGATTATAAAGTTCCTGACAATATGAAAGATCTGCTTAAGCTTCCAGGTGTTGGAAGAAAATCTGCTAATCTTATTATTGGAGATGTTTTTGGCGGTCCTGCTATTGTTACAGACACTCACTGCATTAGGTTGGTAAATAGATTTGGACTTGTTAATGGCATTAAAAATCCAAAAAAAGTGGAGATGGAACTTTGGAAGATTATTCCACCTGAGGAAGGAAGCGACTTTTGTCACAGACTAGTTATTCACGGAAGAGACATTTGTACAGCACGCACTACTCCATACTGCGACAAATGCTGTCTAAATGATATATGTAAGAAACGAGGTGTATAAACACCTCGTTTTTTTATTCTGAATCACTACCTCCATAATTGGTAGAATATCCACTTACTACAGATCCACTAAAAGCATCTATAGAATAGTTATATTCTGTATCACTATTATAAAACTGTAGATCGTAAGTATCGCCATTTAGCACCGCTAATGTAAAAACAACATTTCCCATGCTCTCACCAGCTGAACTTACTGCAATACTTTTAGCAGCATCCATTCCAATTACTTCACTAGCATCATCTTCATCATCGCTGTCTTTTTTAGATCGAACTTTCTTAGTGGTCTCTTTTATTTTCTTACCACTACTATAAGTTTTATCTGATTCATCATCCTTACCGCTAGTCTTTTTCTTATTGTTCTTTTTGTGTTTCTTCTTGTCATCTTTCTTGGAATCAAATTTCTTTTTAATAATCTTTTTCTCTGTGATAATTCCGTTTGATGCATTTACATAGTAGTGATACTCTTTTTTGTCTGTATCAAATTCTACACTATACACATAAGTAGAATCCTTATACTCAAAATCTACATCCACGTGATTCACGTTTTTCTCTTTCACCCCAGCATCAATGTATGCAAACTTTTTGGCTGCCTCTTCTCCTATCGAGCTATTCTTTGCAACCATTCTCATAGCAGTTATGCCAATAAAAACTAAAAGGATAACAACCAAACAACTACTGAAGGTAATTATTACTTTTTTATTCTTTATGAAATTTTTCATTTAATCACCTCCGTCAAAGATTAATTTAGGGTATACAGTGCGCTGTATACCCTAAACTTTAATCAAATCTTATAGTGTGTTGATGTTCCATTTACTGTATACTTTCTTGCCGTCAACTGTCTTGTATGCTCTAATTCCTACATACTTAAGTCCTTTAGCTTTCTTCTTAGTAATTGAAATATTTTTGCTCTTCTCGTTGTACTTCGCTGTATATTTCTTAACACCTTTCTTAAGAGCTTTATCTTTAGCAACCCAGATTTCATATCCGTTTATTTCAGATACTTTATCCCAACCAAGTGAGATCTTTAAAGCTTTCTTAGTAGTATAAGAATCTATGTCTGGAGTAACCCAAGCTTGTGTTACACCTTGTTCAAACTGATATGTAACATTATTTCTCACTCCAAATGCTTTCATATCAAATCCTGCTGTGCTTCCTTTAATTAGGACGAACTTAGTATTTGAGCTTTCTGCAAAAGCTTTAGCTCCTACAGTTTTGATATTGGCTGGAATAGTGATATTAGTCCATGCTACACCGCTGAACGCTTCCTTACCTACTGTTTCTAGCTTAGTATTTGCTGCTAAAAAGTCACCTAGGTTAATTCTAGTATTCATAAATGCTTTAGCACCAATTGACTTTAACTCTCCATTTACTTTTACTTCTGATAAGTCTGTACAATCATAAAATGTTTTATCAAGAATTGTTGTAATAGCTGCTGGTAATTCTACTTTTGCTAGTGCTGTTCCACAAAAAGCGGATTTACCAATTGACTTAACATTTTCTAGATTGATTTCATTCAATGCAGTATATGCAAATGCGCTTTTGCCTATAGTCTCAACTGATGTAGGTAATGCTACCTTGTTAACAGCTACTGAATCATAAGCATAATCACAAATAGTTGTAATTCCTACTGGAACAACACTTGGTTCTGCACCATTACCAATAATTACATATTTTCCATCACCAATGGTAAATCCATCATCTTCAGTAATACGTGTAGGGAATTTCTTTTTTAGTGTAGCAGCGTCCATGTCAAATACTTTTTTAAGTATAACAATCTGTGGAATTTCTATATTTGTCTTATCTGCAATAATATCTAAACTTCTATTTCCAACTTGATTTGTTACATCAGGATAGGCTTCATCATTAACTTTTACTAGTGACGATGGAAGTGTTACTCTTACCAAGTTGTTACATACATATCCAGCTCCGCTTGAGTATGTAACTGAATATACGTTAAATACTGTACATCCTTCTCTCAACGCTATTGTATCTCTACCTGATGGAACTCTAACGATTCCAGATCCATCTTTAGTGTATAGTACACCGTCAAATGATTTGAAATTAGGATCGCTTGCTGCTGTTTCAAAGTTATATGTTCTAAAATAAGCAGCCACGTTATAATCTAAACTTGTATTAAATGTAACTGTATCAAGGTTTGTTCCGCTAGTATTTCCTCTGTTGCTTAGAGCTTTACCATTCTTGTCAACAATTATAAAATTACCTGGAAGTGTTACAAAGTCTAGTTTCTTACACTTGTTAATAAATCCTTTACCTAACTTTGTAGCCTTTGTAGGAATAGTTAATTTCTTTATAGCAGTTCCTTCAAAAGCACTTACACCAATAGACTTAACTGTCTTAGCAATTGTAACCTTAGTTACTTTCTTAAAGTTCTTGAAAGCATTGTTTGAGATATTCTTAACACCCTTTTTGATAACAATCTTCTTTACCTTGCTTTTCTTAACCTTAATCTTCTTAGGCATATTACCCTTACCTTTAATAGTAAGTGTGCCCTTCTTTAATTTGTAAGTCACCTTTTTCTTTGCTTGTACATTAGTAGACTGAACGCCTGCGGCAAAAGCTACCGCTACAGCCAAACATAATGTAACCATAATACATTTCATTAGTTTCTTCATTTTTGTTCTCCTTTTTTGTATTTATATTTTTTCGTTGTCTCAACGATTATGGTCATATAATAATTCTCAAACATTAAAGTAATATTAGAAAAAATTATTTTTTAAAATAAATTTTAAATTCGCTTCCTTTACCTTCCTCGCTTATAACTCTAATGTTTGCGTTATGCATCTCAACAATCTTTTTAACCATTGATAATCCAAGACCGTATCCGTATGCCATTCTCTTACTATGAGTTCTAGATGTGTCTTCTCTAAAGAATCTATCAAATATCTTGTCGACATTTTTCTCGTCTATTCCAATTCCGTTGTCTTTAACAGAAAGAATAACATTGTCTTTATTATCTTTAAGCGAAACCCAAATGTTTCCGCCATCATTTCCATACTTGTATGCATTATCAATCAAGTTTTGAAGCATACGTGTAAGAAGCACTTTGTGGCCACTGATAGTAATGTCTGGATCTACATCATATTCTAGTGTGATATCTTTTAACTTGATTAATTTCATATCCTGACACAATGATGAAACTAAATCAGACAAATCAACTGGCATCATCTGATACTCATCAGCACGCTGCTCTAGTCTTGTATAGTCAAGTAAAGTATCAATTAGTGTGTTCATTCTGCCACCTTGTCGCTCTATTACTTCTATAGCAGATTTATACTCTTCAGCACTTCTGTCTTTCTCTAGAGTGAGTTCAGTCTGTGCCATAATGACTGACATAGGTGTTCTAAGCTCATGTGATGCATCAGAAATAAATCTCTTCTCAGACTCAAATGAGTCATCAAGTCTAGAAATCATCTCATTAAAATCATCTGCCAAGTCATAAATCTCACCAGATCCATTTCCTATGTCAATTCTCTTCTTAAGATCTGAACCTTGAGAAATGCTAGATGCTGCTTCTTCCATTTTATTAACTGGCTTGAGCAATTTTCTAGAAATTAATAATCCAAAGACAATTGCCAAAATGATTATAATAGGTAAAAACATAGCCGCTACTTTTGTAATGCTAGCAAGCTGATTCATCTCATTGGTTAGAGGAACCATACCCCTCATCCAAACACCGTTTAGTTTTTTACCAATTAGCTTTCTATCGTAAATATAGTACGGGGTTTTATTAATGTTTTGTTTATAAACCCTAGACACAGAAAATGATGGAACAAAATCTATCTCTTTATCCTTCGTCAAAGGATTCTTTCCATATAGAATGTTTCCATCTTTATCATATAGACCTATCTGAACGTCTTTCATTTCCTCTAGGAAATATCTATCAATTATCAAGTAGCCTTTTTTATATTCAACCGCAATATCTTTTGTGATCTTGTTTAGCTTTTTGTTTTTCTTTTTAGCAAATTTTATTTTGTCCGCGTTCGATTCCACAGCACCCATAAGGTACTGGCTAGTGTTAGCCTCTAGTACATTTTGAGACACTACTCTTATAAGTAGGAACGTCAAAATCGCAACTATTATCATTGCAATAGAAAAGGTCAATGTAATATTAAATTTTACTGAACGTTTCCTTCTCTTCATTACTTTCCTTCTTTTATAACATATCCACTTCCTCTAACTGTGTGGATTAGTTTTACATCAAAGTCTCCATCTATTTTTTTGCGAAGGTAGCTAACATATACATCTACCACATTAGTTCCACCTTCGTAGTCATAATTCCAAATATGGTTTTCAATCTTCTCTCTTGAGATAACGATATCCTTGTTGTGAAGCAAGTATTCTAGTAGTTGGTATTCTTTGGCGGAGAGTTCTATTTCTTTGCCGCCTCTTGTCACTTTATGTGAAGATAAATCCATCTCCAAATCCGCAATACCAATCACATTTTTAGTCTCGCCAAATGCATTACGAGTAAGTGCCCTAACTCTTGCAGACAACTCGTCCAAAGAAAATGGCTTAACCAAGTAATCGTTAGCACCGCTATCCAAACCTTGAACTCTATCATCAATAGAGTCTCTAGCAGTCAAAAATAAAACAGGTACTCTGCTACCTTTGTTTCGGATGTGCTCTAATACAGCGTAACCATCTTTCACTGGCATCATAATGTCTAAAACCACCACATCATATTCTGCCATGTCAAAGCAGTCAATCGCTTCCTCGCCATCAAAACAAGTATCAACAACGTACCCGTCTGATTCCAATTTAGTCTTTACTATTGTGTTTAAATCTTCTTCGTCTTCAGCAAATAGAATTCTCATAACTTCCTCCGCTCAAATTTTATGTCTTCTATTATTAATCTGAAACATTAAAATAAGATTAGAATTATTTTCTTTTATATGTTCTGAAAGTATAATCCATTCCTTCGTAGTTATACTTTTCACTCTCATCAGCAATATACCACTCATCCATCTCATCAAGATTTGGAATATAAGTATCTGCGTCAAACTCGTGATCAATATATGTGATGTAACATGTATCACAGTGTTCAAGCATCTGGCGATAAATACTTCCGCCGCCTATTACAAAAACATCTTCGCTAGGATATTTGGCTGCTTCTTTTAGGAAATCATCCATAGTGTAAACTACAGTAGCTCCATCCACCAAATAATCAGTTTCTAGCGCCAAGACAATATTTGTTCTATTCTTAAGTGGCTTAGCACCTGGGAAACTCTCCAAAGTATTTTTTCCCATAATTACAACTTTGCCCATAGTCTTTTCCTTGAAGTATTCCATATCTTCAGGAATAGATATTAGCAAATCGTTATTAGCACCAATCGCCCAATTTTTATCTACTGCTACAATTAAATTCATTTTATCTCCTATACTGCCACAGGGAACTTAATCTGTGGTCCAGTTTCATAATCAATTAATTTTAAATCATCCGGTGTAAAATCATAGAAGTCTTTAATCTCTGGATTAATCCAAAGCTTTGGAGCCGGATGTTGTTCTCTAGTGATTAACTCTTCAATAAGTGGCACATGCTTGTCATAAATATGAGCATCTGCTATCACATGAACAAACTCTCCCACTTCCATATCATTAACCTGCGCAAACATATGAATAAGTGCTGCATACTGGCAAACATTCCAGTTGTTAGCTGCTAACACATCTTGTGAACGCTGATTTAAAATACCATTTAAAACTAACTTGCCTGTCTCTTCGTTTTTATTAACATTAAAAGTCATACTGTATGCGCAAGGATAAAGATTCATCTCATTTAAATCCTGATGCACATAAATGTTAGTCATAATTCTACGGCTGTATGGATTGTTCTTAAGATCATAAAGAACACGGTCTACTTGATCCATATCACCCTCTTTATATTTGTGCTTAACACTCATCTGATATCCATAAGCTTTTCCGATACTTCCATCTTCATCAGCCCATGCATCCCAGATATGAGAACTAAGTTCATTTACATTGTTAGATTTCTTCTGCCAAATCCAAAGAACTTCATCCACACAACTCTTAAAACCTGTCTTTCTAAGTGTTAATGCAGGAAACTCTTTCTTTAAATCGTATCTATTAACTACACCAAACTTCTTAATAGTGTATGCAGAAGAACCGTCCTCCCATTTAGGACGCACTTTTTCACCTTTGGTATCAGTTCCATTCTCTAGAATGTCTTTGCACATATCTACAAAAACTTGATCTGCGTAACTCATATTTTCTCCTATTTTAAGAATCCGTTTATAATTTGTTCTTCAGCCTCTTGTTCCGTAAGACCTAGAGTCATCAACTTAATTAATTGCTCTCCAGCAATTTTTCCGATAGCTGCCTCGTGCACTAACGCTGCATCCACATTGTTAGCCTCAAGCGCTGGCACCGCCAAAACTCTCGCTTTATCCATTATAATAGAATCGCACTCAGTGTGTCCACTACATTTGCCGTTTCCATCTATTCTTAGGTCTAGTTTTTGGAATGATTCATCTCTAGCGACAGATCTAGATACAATATCTGCACTAGAATCATCTCCATTTAGCTTAACATCGTAGCCACTTAGCGCATTTTGTTTGCCGTGTGTCATAAGGCGCTCTCGAACAATCATCTTTGCGCCATCTTTGAGTTCTGCCACAGTTTTTCTGTCTGTATCATCCACACCTTTTATCTGTACCATTTCCATTTCAATAGTACTGTTTTCTTCAGCATACACTTCAGTTACAGGATTGAGGATTCTTTTTCCTTCTCCATCTCCTGAGCCATAATGCTTTTCAACATATTTAACTTTAGAATTCTTTCCGACAAAGAATCTGTGAATTCCATCGTGCTCAGAATCCTTTGGTCCACAGTTATCAATTCCACATCCAGCCACAATTACTACATCGCAATCATCGCCCACGTAAAAGTCATTGTAAACCTTTTCTTTAATTCCGCTTTCGTTCATAACAACTGGAATATGAACACTTTCATTCTTAGTTCCCGCTTTAATCTTTATATCAATTCCATCTTTATCATCTTTAGGAACAATCTCAATATTGGCACTAGATTGCCTTGCGATAGCCTTTGAGTTGGAACGAATGTTATATGCGCCTTCTGGCACACTGTGAAGATCAGCCACCTCAGTAAGGAGTCTCTTTTGTATTTCATCTAATTTAATACTAGCCATACTACTCATCTCCTTTCTCTGGGTCTGCTTTGTCGCACTGTTTAGCAGGCGCATTTACTCCAACAAGAGTTGGGAGTACTTCTTCCTTTGTGCCTCTTGCTGTAATCTCGCCATCTGCTAATACAATAACTTCGTCCGCTATATTTAGAATTCTCTCCTGGTGAGAAATAATAACAATCGAACTATCCTTAATGTCTCTTCTCATCTTTTCAAAAACTTTAATCAAACTATTAAAGCTCCAAAGATCGATTCCAGCCTCTGGCTCGTCAAAAACAGAGAGTTCAGATTTCTTGGCAAGAACTGTTGCTATCTCAATTCTTTTTAACTCTCCACCAGAAAGACTAGCGTTAACTTCTCTATTAATATAATCTCTAGCACAAAGTCCTACTGCCGATAGATACTTACACGCAGAGTCTAGAGAAATCTGCTTACCAGTAGCAAGTTTAATCAAATCAAAAACTTGTATACCTTTAAAGCGCACTGGCTGCTGAAGCGCATAACCAATACCCTTATTCGCTCTATCTGTAATAGACATATCCGTTATATCTTCACCATCCAAAAGAATCTGTCCCGATGTAGGTTTCTTTATACCTGCAATCAACTTTGCAAGCGTAGATTTTCCGCCACCATTAGGACCAGTGATAACAATCAATTTATCATCTGGAATAGTTAGACTTATGTCTTTAATTATTTCTTTTTCGCCTAGTTCATCATTCACTTCGAATGACACATTTTTTAGTTCTAACATCTTAATGCCTTTCTCAAATTCACTTTACATATTCTAACATATATTAGGTAGTTTATCACTAAAAAAGGACTGATTACTATAAAGTAATCAGCCCTTATATTCAACATTCTATAGTGCGTCATCTATCACTTCTTTAAGTGTTTTAGCAGACTCTTGCAAAGCCTCCACTTCCTTCTTGGATAGTTCATATGGAACTGTGCATTCCACACCTTCTCTACCCACAATAGCTGGCATACTTAGTGCCACATCACTTATTCCATAGTTATTGTGTTGAATACTTGAGATAGGAAGTATTGACTTTTCATCTCTTACTATAGCCTCGCAAATACGTTTAACTGACATTGCTATACCATAGTATGTGGCACCCTTCTTTTCAATAATCTCATAAGCACTATTTTTAACTTCTTCAGCTATTCTCTCCATAGATTTAGCATGCTCGAAGTGTCCTCTCATCTCACAAAAATCATTTACTGGAATACCTGACACGTTAGCACTGCTCCAAGCAGCAATCTCACTGTCACCATGCTCGCCTATAATAAATGCATGGACCGCTCTGCTGTCCACCTGCAAATGCTCACCCAGCAAATATTTAAATCTAGCAGTATCTAAAACTGTGCCCGAGCCAAAGACTCTGTTCTCCGGAAATCCACTAATCTTAGCAGCTGCATAAGTAAGTATATCTACTGGATTAGCTACAATAAGTAATATTCCATCTTTGTTGTACTCTGTAATAGATGGAATAACTGATTTAAATATTCCCACATTCTTTTTGACTAGGTCTAATCTAGTCTCGCCTGGCTTTTGTCCAGCACCAGCAGTTACCACTACTATAGCGGCATCTGCTATATCTTTGTATTCTCCTGCATATATTTTAGTTGGTCTAGCAAAAGGCGCACCGTGACTTATATCTAGCGCTTCACCTTCTGCTTTTTCCTTATTGGCATCTATCAAAACAATCTCGGAGAACAATCCACTTTCTAGCAAAGCAAATGCTGAAGCAGATCCCACAAATCCGCATCCAATAATTGCAACTTTTCTGTCATTGATTTTTTTCATTTATTTGTCCTCCTTAAATTTTAGATTTCCTTTTTCAAGGTTTTTATTCAGAATCTTCTCTGTAATCTCCCAAAGTTTTTCTGAACCTAGTGCATTCATTCTTTGTCTTGCAAAAACGTGATCTGCGTCAGTCCCATCTATCTTCCAGTCCATTCCTTCATTGCTGTTATTCAAAATGAGCGGTTGTAGATTATCCATAGTGTGAGCAAACTTAGATTCCGCTGTCTCATATGCTTCAAACTCATCAAAGATTGCTACTAGTTCTTCTTTTTGATCCTCCGGCAAAAGAGAATAAATTCTTTCCTTCGCTTTATCTTCTCGTTCTTTCTGAGTCTTTAGTCCCTCGTCATCATATGCGTATGTATCACCAGCATCTATCTCTACAATGTCGTGGATTAGACACATAATCATAACTTTTGCTATGTCAATTTCTTCATTAGAATACTCTTTTAAAAGATACGCCATAATAGCCATATGCCAAGCGTGCTCTGCATCGTTTTCATTTCTGCCTTCGCCCGACAAATGAGTATGACGAAAAATCTCTTTTTCCTTATCAATCTCAAGAGAAAAATCTAATTGTTTCTTAAGTCTATCGTCCATCTTCATTAAACCTTTCCGTACATTCGCTAATATTAGTATATTAAAAAAAGAGGGTTTCTACAACGGAAACCCTCTTTTTAAATATTAGATATTATCCAACTCTGTAGTAAACTACAGGTGAATCTGTAATATCATATAGAGTTAAAACATCACCTTTTAGTTTATACTTCTGAGTCATATCAGGTTGACCTTTATAAGTGATTGTAATCTTATTACCTTTAGTTTTCCATGTTAGTTTCTGAATCTGTCCTGCTATATTGTATTCGCCTGTACCGTCTTTCTTAAATGTGTACTGAGCAGGAATCTTATAATCCTTTTGATTATAGCCCCATACTCCAGCGATACCACTACCATGGACTGTTGGTTTCTTAGGCGCTTTTTTACTAAACGCTTTTGAAGCATCTTCTATTGCCTTTTCACCGCTGCTCCATTCTTTTGAAGCTTTTTGTACCTCTGTCTCTACGGCTTTGGAAATATCCTCTACATTTTTCTGAACTTCAGTAGCTAATTCATTCACTTTTGAAATTGCTTCTTTCTCTGGATCTTTCTTTTTTTCTTTCTCGCCACATCCAACTAGTAATCCACATGAAGCAATGAGTGTAATAACTAATACTAAACTTACTATTTTTTTCATATTATTCTCCTTTCATAATAAAACCTTTTATAATAAATATTCCAAATTATTATTCTTCTAAAATGTGTTTAATCATTGAGTTTTCAACATCTTCAGCTTCATCCGGCAAATAACCTGTAAAAGTGACAATAAGTTTTTCGTCACGTAGTACCAAACAATGCTGACCCCACTTACCACTAATATAAAAACCATCTTTGTATTTCCAAATATAAAAACCATAGCCATATCTATCGTTTTCAATTTGAACTGATGTAGCCATATCTACATACTCTTCAGAAAGTATTCTCTTTCCGTTGTAAACTCCTTTGTTGTACAAAAGAATTCCTAGTTTACTTATTTCATGAAGTGTCATTCTCATCATTGATGCGCCAAAGAAATATCCGTCCGGATCTCTGTAATAATAATCCACATCTATATCTAATGGTTTAATAATCTCTCTGTCTATAAACTCCCATAAATCTTCGCCCACTGCAAAGTTAAGCGCAAGTCCCACATAGTACGGGCAAATATTGCAGTAATAAAATGAGTTGTTATCTGGGTCTTGAACTGGAAGGCTAAAACAGAAATCCAAATAACTCTTACCTTCAGGTCTAAATGGATAACCAGGAACTGACATAGTAAGAAGTCTTCTAATAGAAAGTTTTCTCAAATCTTCTATTATCTTTGAATCGTACTTTTTGTAAATCTCTTCTGGAATATAATCGAAGATGTTTTTGTCTAGGTCGAATAGACCTCTGTCATAAGCGATACCTACCGCTATCGACAAAACTGTCTTGGTACAAGAAAAAATCTCATGAGGAGTGTCTTTAGTATCGCCCCACTCATGAGTTAATTTTAAATCCTCGTACACTTCTACGCCGTATATATTCCAATCTTTCTTTTTTATTTCATCAATAAATCCATCAAAATTCATATTTATTCCCTCATAAAAATTATAATAAAAAAATACAGTTTCTACAACGAAAAACTCACTCTATTCTTTTTATAATTAAGTACCAAATATGTTATAATTTTACTTAAGTAACGAACGGATAATTAAAACTAAATATTACTAGATAAAAAGACAATACAAAGGAGGTTATGTATGTCTAAAAGAATTATCAAAAGAGCGCTTGCTCTAGTACTATCGGTTGCGATGGTATTTTCTTTTAATGCCTTTGACTTGGGAATAGATGCTAAGGCGGAGCAAACAGTAAAGCTTGAAAAAGGAACTTATGAACCAGGTGATGCTATCGTTATGATAGAAAATAAAAAAATAGATAAAGAAAATGCATCACTTAAATCTGTTAAGAAAGACGATCAGATAGGCGATGACTTTGGTGATATTATGAATTCCACTTACGATAGTAAGGATATAGCCAAAGAGGCTTCATCACTAGTTGATATTATTGGTGAAAGCCTAGATGATTTTGTAATTGAAGATTCTGCTATTATTGATAAATATACTTTTGCACTTGTACATTCAGATAGTATCAGCACTAAATCATTAATTACTAAACTTTCTTCAAACGACAACATTTATAAAGCAGAGGCTAACTATAAACTTGAAATGCAATCATATACACCATATGAAGCTGATGACTTTTTAAGTTCTACTGCTTATCACGCTAACAGTTCTTTGGCGGAAAATACTGGCGGAAGAGTTGTAGATAACCGTGGTGTGGACGATGAGAAAGTAAACTCAATTAACGCATCAACTGGTTGGGCACAAATAAACCCTTCTGGTCCAGAAAATGTTGTTGCCGTTATAGACTCGGGTGTTCGTGCTACTCACGAGGATTTAAAAGATATGATGTGGACAAACCCTGGAAATATTGGTCTTAAAGGTACGCATGGATATTGCTTCGGAATAAACGAGGATGATCCAACATTTGACCCAGTAGGACATGGAACTCACTGTGCAGGTATTATTGGTGCCGAGGCCAACAACGGAAAAGGTACTCTCGGTGTTGGTTCTAAATCTAATGTTAAAATAATGGGAATCAGTATCGAAGGAAAATACGATGAAGGTTTTGAGCCTCCACTCTATTCTTATGTGGGAGCTTTTTACTACATAGCTAAAGCCAAAGAGGCTGGAGTAAATATAGTGGCTACAAACTGTTCTTGGTCACAAGGTTCTCCTAGCAGTTATATCTTTGATTCTCTAATCGATTTGATTGGTGAAAAAGGTGTACTTACATGTATCGCTGCTGGTAACGATCACATTAATTCTGATTTTAAAACTGACCCACCAGTTTCTACTGCTAGCGATTACGCTGTAGTGGTAGGTTGTGGTACTAATGACATTGACACTCCAGCTGGTTTTTCCAATTATGGAAAACAAACTGTCGATTTATTTGCTCCGGGCTTTAACATAGTATCATCCGTGGCTTCACCTACATATTTCCCAGATATGTATGAAAACGATGCTATTAACGACAGCACAGATTACTATGGAGAATTTAGAAAAGACACTGTAATTACTGACAACAATGTAACTCCTGAAGTGAAAGCAGGAACTACTACCAAACAGTTTGGCGAATCATTCTTCAAACAACAGATTTCCGAAATGGATAAACATGAGGTGGATCACCTAGACCCTGCTACTTCTACACTATCCATTGACCCAACTACATATATTAGTAATTCTGAAAATGCAGCTTCACTTAAGTGGACTCTTACGGATGCCGAAGGTGGCGGAAGTTACTTCCTATGCTTCCCTTACGACAAAGATTCTGCTACTACAGGTGCTGATAATACAAGATTCTCATGTATGTTCCAATTTGGAGATATTCCAAAAGGTCTTAATGCAAGAGTTGAGGTGGCTGATATTGTGGAACAAGACGATGGTACTTTAGTTCCAGCTGGTCAAGGAAAGAGTATGGGTGGATCGTCCATCGACAATGTTAAGATGGCTAGACACATTTATACAGATACTTCAAATGAACAAGACATGGATTATATCTATCCTGCAGATGATGTAGAAGGCAAAAAGGTTGGTCTTGGAATAATAATAACTCCTGTTACTGAAAAATGGAAAATAGGCGAAAAACATGACATAACACTATCAATTGATTCACTAGCTATGTCTAAGCCGGACATAGAATTGGACGCAGACTCAGCATACGATGTATATTCAGGTACATCTATGGCTTCTCCTGCATGTGCTGGAGCAGTTGCTACTATCTGCGCAATGAACCCAAAAGAAGAATCACAATCTCAAGCTGACTACGTAAAAGAAATCAAATCTATTCTACTAACATCTGTTAAAAAGTCAGATGCTTTAGAAGATTTATGTGGTACAAGCGGTAACTTAGATTTAAACAACATATCTCCTAGCAAACCAGCTCTAATTGATGCTAAGGTTAATGTAGACAAAAAGACTATTACTCTATCTGGTAGAAATATGAAGGATGGCGTTAGTTTGAAATACCAGCGTGCTGCCAAGGAAGGTTCTGCTCCTACTACTATACCTGTTACCAAGTCAGATAACGATATGTATGTAGAATTTGCAGCGGACGGAAAAACTGCAACTATATACAATGCTACTTCTCTCATTAACACATACACAGAATTCTTTGTGACAAAAGCTAATGGTGAAGAAGGAAAAGGTACATACTTCCTAGTTAAGGGTGAAAAGAAACCTACTCTCATAGATTCTGAATCTGTGGTAATGAATTCAGCAGATCAATACCCTGACTATCAGTTAGTATCTAATGCACTTGGTACTGAATTATTTGCCATAGACAAATCAGAAAAATCTATTTCAAAATTGATTGATAACAAGTTAACTAAAGTTTATAAAAAGAGTGTTGCCACCGCATTTAAAGACTACTTAATTGAAAAAGAAGGAGATACTTATTCAATCTATAATGATTACAATATAGGTCCTATTCTTAATTGCGACACATTCTGTATTAATGGAGAACTATTTGATTTTATTGCAGCACTTCCATATGATGACGAAAAGCCTACCCGTGTTTTCCTAGCAAATATGAACTTGAATGCTAAAGATTTAAAATGGACGTTTAAAGAAATAGACGATGGTGATGCATTTACAAACACTCTAAATAGTATAGATGACGGAGTTATTATAGATGGCAAAATCTATATGCTTAAATCCTACTACGATGAAGTGACAAGCTTTGTTTCTTACAAAGAACTACTTTCGTTTGATATTGATAACCTAAGCCTTACTAGAGTAGGTAGGTTTGATTGTACAGATAGACAACTCCACTTATTCACTTCACACGATAAACTATATGCAGTATTTGGTTCATATACTCCTGAGGGAGAGACAAATGAGGAGATTGGCCAGAACGTATATTGTTATGATAATAATCAATGGACTATTCAAGATGTAAAATTACCATATATCGGAAAGCCTAGTACTTTCTACGAATTGAGAAACATAGAATTTAACTACGCTCACACTCTAAACGGCGTATTAATGGTTGGTAATACCCTTGATGGATACGGTAACATTTATGTATTTGACGCAGAAAAGAACACTGTTGTTCCTACTAACTTTACTACTGATGATGGCATAGCGGATAACTTAAGAAGGTCTGCTGTAGCTACCAAGGCTGGTATTTACTACATTCAAGAAAATGTGGGAACACAGACAAAGGGATATGAACTATATTTGATTCCTGCAGATAGCGGGGCTTATGATAGCATCTTCCCTATTGATCCTAAGCCTACCCCACCTTCACCTACGCCTTCAGTAACTAAACCAGGCAAGGCAAAGATTAGCAAGATTGCTAAGAGAAAGAAATCTGCCAAGAAGATGAAGATTACTCTTAAAAAGGTTAAGGGAGCTAAAGGATATCAGGTAGCTGTATATAAGACAAAGAAAAATGCTAAGAAGAACAAGAAAGCTTTAATCAAGAAATACATTAAGAAAGTTAAATACACTATCAAGTCTAAGAAGTTTAAGAATAAGAAAACACTTTATGTGAAAGCTAGAGCTTACAAGTTAGACGGCAAGAAGAAAGTATTTGGCGCTTGGAGTAAGATAAAGAAATCTAAAGCTAAATAAAAGCAACAAAAAGGAGAGGTGTAAAAACCTCTCTTTTTTATAGACTTGAATAATTCATAAAGATCATATCCATCTCTTCTTGAGTAGTGACATGTCCAAACTCATGTTTTTTACCTTCATGAATAAGATTTCCATCTTTATATACAAACAATTTATTTTGTTCTACTTCTTCCCAATCACCATCATCCAATGCCTGTGTAGAAAAAATAACACTTCCGTCCTTCTCCAATTTATGAAGAGTTCCACCCTCGTTTATATGAACATAATAATATTCTCCGTCGTGTAAAATAAAGTTTAGTTTATTGTGCTCCGATAATTCTCTAGCAATACTTTCAATTAACTCTATTCTATCTAAACTAACTTCCTCATTTATTCTGTCCATTATATAAAGAAGAACTTTTTCACTATCCGTTTTTCCTTTTTGCACCTCCTGGTATTTGTTTAAAACTGGTGCGTTAAAGATAGTACCGTTATGTGCAAATGTCCAAGTTCTTCCCTCTTTGTCTTTCTTCACAAAAGGGTGTGTGTTTTCTAATTCTATAAAGCCTTTGGTAGCAAGTCTTATGTGTGCAAGCATTTCTGCCGACGAAATAGGCCTTTCAAGCAATTCTTCTAACTTCTTACTCTCGCTCGCTCTCACTGGCTCACGATAGACTGTTAAGCCCTCGTCAAAAAACGCCATTCCCCATCCATTTGGATGCTCATCGCTATGGCTTATAAATGTTTTCAAGTATTCATTTAAATCTACTTTATGACTTGATGTCACTCCAAAAAGCTCGCACATTTTTTAAATACTCCTTGTCTTTTCCTTCCAGTCCATTATCAGCCAATTTCACCAATTCATCAGCCCATTCATAAGCAGTTTTTCCATCATATATTTTTGCATCAAAGCCATCTACTTTAATCTCATCAATAGCGCTTTGAATCTCATCTAATGATTTGATATTACTTAGATTTTCATCTAAGTAATCCAAGTTAGACTTATCATAGATTAGGCCTTTTAACAGTGCTGTAAAGCCAAGTGCTTTATCAATAGGCATACTGTCTGCCACTCTTAACTCTATATAAGTCTTAACTCTATAATGGAAAAATCCCATTGAAAATACATGCTCAATAAGACTCTTGGTTTTATCTTGCAAATCACTTTCTGTTATCACACCTTTTTCTATAAGGTCTTTAGCACTATCATCTTTCACATACTCCGAGTCACCATCTTTAGTCAAAAGAATGAGCGGCATATTGTAGTTGATATCTGCTATATCCTCATATCCAAATCCTTCATCTAATGAGCCTTTTAAAAATCCTGTTCTAGCAGGGTCTAAATCATCCCATTCCTGAATTCTTAAAAGATGTGTTTGTCCTTCATTTCCAGAAAGTGTGAAATCTTTCACTTCTTTGCTCTCAGCTATAATCATTAGTATTGGAGAAATCTTTTCTAGTACTCTAAGTTTCTTCGCCAAATCTTTCTCAGACTTATAGTCTATAGAAAGCTGTGTGGAAGCTGACGCACGCATCATATAACGTGAGTACTTTCCACTTTTACTTAGATATTCGTCCATATACTTATATCTTATCTTTGGCGTAAGCGTAATATCGTCTGGTGTGGTAAGTCCTTGCTCTACCTTTGGCAAGTTTCCGTTTGTCACTATTTTGTAGCCACGCTCTTTAAACAGTGGCTCCCAAACTTTTATAAATTCTTTGTATATATATTCAATTTTCTCTAAATCTTTATAAGGATTGATACTTATTTCAAACTGACAAGAAGGTTCTAGTGTTATTGCGTATTCATCTGTTGTGTAACCAACCGGATACCCATCCGAGTAATTCGTTTTAGCGTTTAATTTATCCGATACAGTTTCAATCAAATCAGTTATCTCTTCGAATCCTATCTGATCTCCATTTTCATCCACTACAAAGTGTTCTATCTCTAGTCCTAAATTGGTATGGTCAGTCTCTCCACTTCGAATGTATGAAACTATATCTTCTTTAAAACTCATACACTCTCCTTTAACAAATGAGAGGTTTTAACACCTCTCATTTATTAATTTATTATTCTTCTGTAAATAACGCTGTTGAGTAATATCTATCGCCACTATCTGGTAGCAATGCCACTATAGTTTTGCCTTTGTTTTCTGGTCTCTTTGCTAGTTCAATAGCTCCGTATAATGCTGCTCCAGATGAGATACCTACTGAGATACCTTCCTTCTTAGCCAAATACTTAGCTGTCTCGAAAGCCTTCTCGTTAGGTGCCTTAAAGACTTCGTCATATACATCTGTATTTAACACATCTGGCACAAATCCTGCACCGATACCTTGAATCTTATGAGGACCTGCTTGTCCTTCTGATAATACAGGAGAATCTTCTGGCTCAAGAGCTACCACCTTGATATCTGGGTTTTGCTCTTTCAAATATTCGCCCACTCCTGTCACTGTTCCACCAGTACCAACACCTGCGATAAAGATATCTACATCACCATCAGTATCTTTATAAATTTCTGGTCCTGTAGTTTCTTTATGAATCTTAGGGTTAGCTGGGTTTACAAACTGTCCTGGGATAAAGCTGTTAGGAATTTCTTCTGCTAACTCATTAGCTTTTGCGATAGCACCCTTCATTCCGTTTGCTCCATCTGTAAGAACAAGTTCTGCGCCGTATGCCTTAAGAATGTTTCTTCTCTCAACACTCATAGTGTCAGGCATTGTTAGGATAATTCTATATCCCTTTGCTGCAGCTATAGCAGCTAAGCCGATTCCTGTGTTTCCTGATGTAGGCTCAATAATAACTGAACCTTCTTTTAATAAACCTTGTTCCTCAGCATCATCAAGCATAGCCTTAGCTATTCTATCTTTGACACTTCCTGCTGGGTTAAAGTACTCAAGCTTTACTATAATCTTAGCCTCTAATCCCAAATCTTTTTCAATATTTGTAACTTCAACTAATGGAGTGTTTCCAATTAGTCCAAGTGTTCCTTTATATATATTCGCCATTTTCTTTTACCTCTCTTCGATTAATTATACACTATTATTTGATAGCATCAAATCCGTTTTCAAGATCGGCAATGATATCGTCTATGTTTTCAGTACCGATAGAAAGACGAATTGTGCTTCCAGTAATTCCAATATCCGCTAACTCTTCAGTAGTTAACTGAGAGTGTGTAGTAGATGCTGGATGAATTACAAGACTCTTAAGATCTGCCACATTTGCTAGAAGTGAAAAGATCTTTAAGTTGTCTATAAACTTCCACGCTTCTTCCTGGCCGCCTTTAATATCAAATGTAAATATAGAACCGCCACCGTTAGGGAAATACTTCTTGTATAGCTCATGGTTTGGATGGTTCTCTAATGATGGATGATTTACATGTTCCACCTGTGGATGGTTGCTTAAGAACTCAACCACTTTCTTAGTATTCTCTGCATGTCTTTCTACTCTTAGAGACAATGTCTCAATTCCCTGTAATAGCAAGAATGCGTTGAATGGTGAAATAGCTGCTCCAGTATCACGAAGCAAAATTGCTCTAATGTAAGTAACAAATGCTGCTGGTCCCACTGCATCGTAGAATGATACTCCATGATAACTTGGGTTAGGATCTGCAATGTTAGGGAATTTGCCAGCTGCTTTGTAATCAAACTTTCCAGACTCAACAATAATTCCACCCAAAGTAGTTCCGTGGCCACCTAAGAATTTGGTAGCAGAATGAACTACTATATCAGCGCCATGCTCAAATGGTCTGATAAGATATGGTGTTCCAAAAGTATTATCAATTACTAGTGGAATGTTGTTTTTGTGTGCAATTTCTGCTAGAGCGTCAATATCAGGAATATCACTGTTTGGATTTCCTAATGTCTCAATAAAGATTGCTCTAGTATCTTCCTCTATAGCACTTTCTACTTCCTCTAAATTATGTACATCTACAAAAGTAGTTTTAATATCGTACTGTGGTAGTGTGTGCGCCAAAAGATTGTATGTACCACCATAAATGCTCTTCTGAGCCACAATATGTCCACCATTAGCAGCTAGTGCTTGAATGGTGTAACTGATAGCTGCAGCACCTGAAGAAACCGCCAAAGCAGCACTTCCGCCTTCTAGGGCAGCCACTCTTTCTTCTAACACACCCTGTGTAGAGTTAGTAAGTCTTCCATAAATGTTTCCTGGGTCAGCCAATCCAAATCTGTCAGCTGCATGTTTACTATCATGGAAAACGTATGCTGTTGTCTGATAAATAGGAACTGCTCTAGAATCCGTTGCTGGATCTGCCTGTTCCTGACCTACGTGTAACTGTAATGTTTCAAATTTATATTCACTCATTTTTAAAATCTCCTTTTTCTTTAAATCTTTTGTTTTATTTATTTTCCTGCTTACTATAATAGTCTTCCAAAGCGTTCTGGATTGCTTCTTCTGCTAAAACAGAACAGTGAAGTTTATGTGCTGGAAGCCCATCTAAAGCTTCAGTCACTGCTTTGTTGGTAAGTTCTTTCACTTCTTCTAAAGGCTTTCCTTTAATAAGTTCGGTAGCCATGGAACTGGAAGCTATTGCGCTACCACATCCAAAGGTCTCAAACTTTACGTCCTCTACAATACCATCTTTTATCTTAAGATAAATCTTCATGATATCGCCGCATTTAGCATTCCCAACTTCTCCTATTCCGTCAGCATCCTCAATTACTCCTACGTTTCTAGGATTAAGGAAGTGATCCATTACTTTTTCGCTATATAGTGCCATTTTTGTTTCCTCTCTATTTAAACTATAAATAATATCTGCGGGTACCGTTTATAGAATAAATTCTCGTTTACCCTCCATCAAGTCACGCCACACTGGTGAAAAACCGCGCAAATACTCAACTACTTCTTTTACTTGTTCTGCTATGTAATCTATCTGTTCTTCTGTTACATCTTCGCCAAAACTTAGTCTAAGTGAGCCGTGAGCTACATCATGAATTCTTCCTATTGCCAAGAGTACATGGCTAGGATCTAGCGAACCTGATGTACACGCGCTACCTGATGAAGCGCTAATTCCTCTTTCATCTAGTAGGAGCAATAATGACTCTCCTTCAATGCCTTCAAAACAAAAGTTGACATTTCCTGGGAGCCTACAGACTTCATCGCCATTTAAAGCTGAATGAGGAATCATTCTAAGCTTCTTTATTAACTTATCTCTTAGGGAGCTAAGTTTTTCCTGGGTTGTCTCCAGGTTCTGCATTCGCTCCTCCAAAGCCACAGCCATAGCTGCTATTCCAGCTACATTTTCAGTGCCTGCTCTTTTGCCGCGCTCCTGTGCACCACCTTCTATTAAATTAGTAAGGTTGATTCCACTTCTCACATACAAGAAACCTACTCCTCTTGGTCCGTGGAATTTATGTGCTGAAGCTGACATTAAATCTATATTGTAATCTTCCACATTGATAGGTATATGACCTATTGCCTGTACAGCGTCAGTGTGGAAAAGTACATTCTTAAGTTTGCAAATCTCACCAATTTCTTTAATAGGCTCAATAGTTCCTATCTCATTATTGGCAAACATAATCGAAACTAGTGCTGTGTTATCATTGATAGCTTCTTTTAGATCATCAAGATTAATTAAACCTTTTTCATCAACATCTAAAAGTGTAATTTCAAATCCTTGTTTTTCAAGTCTTTCTAATGTATGCAAAACTGCGTGATGTTCTATCTTAGTAGAAATGATATGATTCTTTCCATTTTTCTTTCCAAGTTCAGCCGCTGAGTTAATTGCCCAGTTATCTGACTCACTTCCACCAGATGAGAAAAAGATTTCTTTAGGACTAGCACCTATAATCTCTGCTATCTCTGCCCTGCTATCTTCTAACACTTTCTTAGCATCTTGACCTATGGAATAAAGGCTTGATGGATTGCCATAAGTCTCTAGCGATACGGTATTAAATTTTTCTAGAGCAGCTTCACTAATCTTAGTAGTAGCTGCATTGTCGGCATATACCTTCATAGCCTCTCTCCTTTTTTATTTATTTTTCAAATACCTCTTGAAAAATATTTAGATGTATTATATAGTTATTTACCTACTAAGTCAATAGGTTTTTAATATTTTTTTATTTACCTAATTTCTTGAGTTATGATATATTAAAAAGGAGGATAATTGGACTTATGAAAGGACACATGATTATGATTTCGACCAAAGGAAGATACGCAGTAAGAGTTATGATTGACCTAGCAGAACATGTTGACGACAAGAATGTCCCACTTAAAGATATTGCTGAAAGACAAATGATTTCCAAGAAATATTTGGAAGCCATAGTTAAAGATCTAGTTTCAGCTAAGCTTATTAAAGGTTCAAGTGGAAAAGGTGGCGGATATAAACTTGTAAAGAGTCCCGAGGAATACTTTGTAGGCGAGATTCTTGAAAGCACTGAAGGCCCTCTCGCTTCTGTGGCATGTATTGCTGATGAAGAGTTCAACTGTCCTAGAAAAACATATTGTCAGACACTTCCAATGTGGGAAGAATTTGACTCTATGGTTCACGATTACTTCTATAGTAAAAAACTAAGCGATTTAATAAAATAAAAGGTTTTGCAAAATGCAAAACCTTTTTTTATGCCATAAATTTTGGAACATATGCTTTAACCAATATTCCATCTTCTTGATAATCTTCAGATATCAACTGTCCATACTTCCTTATCTTGTTTACTTCTCCCCCGTCTGAATAAGGAATAACTTTTTCTATATAGACCCTCATTTCCTTTAGTGCTTTTTCTAGGGCATCTTCTATTAAATCTAGTCCCTCTTTCTTCTTGATGGCCGTGTGAACTGTGTAATCTGCATTCTCATCTCGAAGGATTACTTCTCCCTCCACTAAATCCATCTTATTAAACACTGTAATGATAGTCTTATCAGTAACCTCTAATTTTTTTAGAGTTTCATAAACTGCTTTAATATTCTTATCCATTGAAATATTGGATGCATCAACCACGTGAATGATAATGTCCGAGTATTTGGCCTCCTCTAGTGTGCTCTTAAAAGCATCAATCAAATGATGAGGAAGTTTTCTAATAAACCCAACTGTATCTGTTAGAAGTACTTCATTTCCAGAAGGAAGCTTATAGTTTCTAGTAGTTGGATCTAGTGTGGCAAATAATTTGTCCTCCTCTAGCACATCTGCATCCGTCAATGTATTAAGCAGTGTGGACTTGCCTGCATTAGTGTATCCGACAATTGCTACTACAGGCACAGGATTTTCTTGGCGTTTTGCGCGTGTAATATCACGGTGCGCTTCCATATCTCCCACTTCTTTTCTAAGTTGAGAAATTCTATCTCTGATTACACGCCTATCTACTTCCAACTTTTTCTCACCAGGACCTCTTGTTCCAATACCACCACCCTGACGAGTTAAGTTCTGCATACCAATAAGTCTAGTCGATCTATAGCGAAGCTGTGCTAGTTCTACCTGTATCTTACCTTCAGCACTTTTTGCTCTTCCTGCAAATATATCAAGAATTAAAAGTGTTCTATCCATTACTTTTACTTTCAATTCATCTTCCAAATTTTTAAATTGATTAGGAGAAAGTTCATCATCACAAACTATACCATCAGCCTCAGTCTCCCAAATCAAATCTTTTAACTCTTCCACTTTTCCACTGCCGATATATAGTGCATTATTAACATGGTCAATGTTTTGTATAACACGACCCACTACTTCTCCACCTGCAGTCTCCACTAGTTCTTCTAACTCATCTAACGAATCAATAGCATCCGCCTCAAAGCCCGTATTAACTGCAACTAATATTATTTTTTCTTGTTGTTCTTTAGTTTCAATCATATCAATAACAATTCTACCAAATCTTCACACAAAAACAACCACGGCGTTTTCTAACACTAATCCGAGTAATGTCGAACTAACATCAGCGTTTGCCGTGGTTGTCTTTAGGAATATTTTGAATGAAAAATCAGATTATTTCGTTTTTGCTTTTTTACGTTTACTAAACTTTCCGTAATAGTAAACGTTGCCTACTTTTCTAAAGGCTCTAGCTTTGATGTAGTATTTAGTCTTTCTATCAAGTTTCTTTATCTTAACACTTATCTTCTTAACTCTCTTATCCCAATAACCGTCAAACTTCTTATTATCAGAATATCTAATATGGTAGCCTGTAGCACCTTTAATCTTCTTTAATTTAAACTTAAGAGATTTCTTAGCTCTCTTAACTTTCTTAATTTTAGTTTTTCCAAGTTTTACTGTTGCAGCTTTCTTTGATGATGACTTCTTAGTTGGAGTAACTGCCTTAGTAGTAGCTGGTGTTTTAGAAGTAGATGGTGCAGGTGTAGTTGTATATGCTGGATCAGGAATTGTTGTTGTAGTTATAAACGATACATCCTTCACTCTAACACTTAGCTGACCACCATCTTCTATAGTGTCACCTTCCATTTTGCCCCAGCCAAACTTAAGACTTACTGAACTATCAAAATCTTCCGGTATTTCGACAGTAGTCTCATAATAGTATGGGGTATTGGCTCTTAGTTGTACAATAGCTCCGCCCAACTGTCCTTCATTGCCATCAGCCACTTTGACAAATACTTTCTTATCAACACTCGACAACAAAGTACACTTATACGTGTAGGTGGCTCCGGTTCTATAAGGTATTCTTTCTAAGTTACCTTGAACAGCCCATGCCGAGTCATTTTGAACTTCACCTACATTTGTAATATCAATAGCATATCCATCTGCATATCTTTCTTTAGGTTGGAAATTACCTGTAGCCGGAATCCAACCGATATCTTTTCCAAAGAATGAGTTCCATCCGCCCACATATCTATCAAGGGCATCTTCTGTTATCACGATAGTAGGTCCATCGTACTTAGTAGTAACTTCTTCAGGTTTCTGATAAACCCTTACATAATCTACTTCCATAGTAGATCTAGATGGGAATGCTGTATCATCAATCTCATAACCTGGCCACTGTCCACCAATAGCAAGGTTTAGAATAATAAACTGTTTTGCTCTAAACTCTTCCATCTGAGCGCTTGTAGTGATGGAGTATGTTTCAAATACTTGATCATCTACATAGAAACTAGCCTTATCTTTAGTCCACTCCATTCCATATGTATGCCAAGCTGTTCTATCACCTACATTGTAGGCTTTTCCTGAAGTATCAGCCTGTTTACCGTTATATTGCCAGTGTAGGTTTGAATAAATATTATTGTTGTTATTGATAGCTTCCATAATATCCATCTCGCCACATGCAGGCCATCCAGTACCTCGGTTAATGCTATCTCCTAGCATCCAAAATGCTGGCCAAGATCCTTGGAATCTTGGAAGTTTCATTCTTGCTTCAATTTTTCCATAAAGGAATGACTGCTTGCCAGCAGTTTTCATTCTACCTGAAGTATAGTACTTTCCACCTATTGGGTTATCACGTCTTAAAGCGTGAATCTTTAAAGTACCATTGCTTACTTCAATGTTTTCTGTACTGTCTCTATAATACTGTTGCTCGTTGTTTCCCCAGCCCCAGTCACCTGTTCCTGTTTCCACAGTCCAGTTATTTCTATTTAGCGAATTACCGTCAAACTCATCACTCCAAACTAATGAATAGTCTGCAGCTTTAACTTTAGTAATCACTCGGCTTGCAATAGGAACACTAATAACCAAAGTAATTGATACTATTGCAGCCACGAATTTTTTCCAATTTTTTCTCATAATCCGATCCTCCATTTATGTTGTGATTATAACACCTAATTGTGATTATTTATGTTATTTTACAGTGCATATATTCCATTAGGTGTCTTATTTTATTACACAAAAATACCCACAAAAACATCTCGTTTTCATGGGTAATTTTTTATTTCTTTAAAAACTCTTTTATTTCTTCAAGTCTTTCCTCTGCCACCTTTCGACCAATCTGATAAATCCTTTCTAACTCATTAGGATCTTTTTCAGTTCTACTCACTCCAAGTGGCTCCGGTGGTCTAATAACAATAGACTTTCCTGATGCCTCTATCTGGTCTAGCTCGTCCATCTGTTTGTTATACATGATATGTCTATCCCTTAATACTTCCACCATCTTTGGATATTTTCTAAGAGTAATCTTCGCCAAAGGAAGTATTCTTGTTTGTGATTTTCTATAGCCCTTTGCCTGCGTCAAAATAATTACGTTGTTATTATAACCAAGGTCTTCCATATATTTAAACGGAACTGCATCTATCATTCCACCATCTAGCATCTTTAATCCATCCACTTCCACTACCTTAGAAACTACAGGCATAGAAGCTGATGCTTGCATCCATTTTAGGTCTCTTTCTTCATCTCCTGTGCATAAGTAGTACTCTGGACCTCCAGTTTCAGCATTAGTAGCACCTATATAAAACTTAAGCTGATTACTTTTATATGCATCCCAGTCAAAAGGATCTAACTCATATGGAAGCTCTCTATAGCAAAAATCCACTCCATACATATTTCCAGTTTTAATAAGTGATCTAAAACTACAGTATCTTTTATCGTTACAATACTTTTTGTTATATCTGATAGGTCTTCCAATCTGACCTGACTTAAAGTTGCAGCCAAAAACTGCACCCGCAGAAATACCTATTCCCGCGTCAAATGTTATTCCATTTTCCATAAAGACATCGAGCACTCCGCAAGTAAACATACCGCGCATAGCTCCGCCTTCCATCACCACTGCACTTTTCTTTTCCAAAGCTTATCTCCCTATATTATAAAAAATCCTATTATTCCTGAAATAATTCCTATAAGTGCGCCCACTACCACATCTTTTATAAAGTGAACGCCCACTATCACTCTGTGGATGGCAATAAGAGTAGCTACCACAAAGAAAACAATACTAAACTTAGGATTAATATATGCAAAGGCACACGCTATCACAAATGCAGAAAACACGTGACGAGAAGGCATACTCTGTCCTTCCTTTTCCTTCGCTACCACCGGCTCGTATCCATACATTGCATATGGTCTTTTTGCATTATAGAAATACCTAAAGACGCTTACCAATACAAATGATATTCCACAAACCAGAACAATTCTAATTAACTGATCATATTTTTTGTTATAAAAAAGAGCAAATAGCAAAAATGGGAAACAAATATAAACCACTCCAGTTAAAATCGAGTTGGCAAAAACAAGCGCTCTTTCTAAACGCTTATGTGCTTTCACATTATTCACCATTTTGATATAAGATTCTTTTTTCATATCTATTGTTTTTTCGCTAATTTATATTCGTCGCCATATGAAAAATACGGACAAGATGAATGATCTGATTGATATAGTTTAGCCAAATCGTCCTCGTCCATATTTACCACGCAAGTATATTCTTCATAGTCTTCATCATAAACATAATTGCTGCAAAACTCACAGCTATACTGTCCACTCATTATTTGTACTCCTCAGCCAAAGCCTTAAATGCTGGAAGCGCTCTTTCTATTTGCTCTGTATTCACACAATATGAAACACGCACATACCCTGGTGCACCAAAGCTGTCTGCTGGCACCACTAGTAATTCATGCTTCTTTGCCTTCTCGGCAAATGCTCTTGAGTCATCTTCCATAGCCTTTACAAACAAATAGAATGCTCCATCAGGATATACGCACTCATATCCCATCTCAGTTAAAGAATTATAGAATAAGTCTCTATTCTTTTTATAAATAGACACATCTGATGTTTTATCAATACATTTTGCAATCACTCTTTGCCACATGGCAGGTGCACAAACATAACCTAGCGCACGACCTGAACCGCATACAGCTGCATATGCATCTTCGTAATTTGCTATCTTTGGTGATACCACTACATATCCAATACGCTCACCAGGCAAAGACAATGCCTTACTGTATGAATAACATACAAATGTATTATCATAATGATTTATCAAATAAGGTAATTCAATATCATCGTATACCAATGCACGATATGGTTCATCTGAAACAAGAAAAATAGGATGTCCATACTCTTCTTCTTTTTCTTTTAATAACTTACAAAAAGCTAATACGTTATCTTTCTTATAAACAACACCTGATGGATTATTTGGTGAATTAATTACAACCATTTTTGTCTTTTCATTAATGGCACTAGACATTTTTTCAATATCTATTTGAAAAGTCTTTTCTTCTGGATCCACTTCTACTAGTTTGGCTCCAGTTCTCTCCAAAAAGACTCCATACTCTGGAAAATATGGCTTAATAACTATGCACTCATCCCCGGCTTGCAAAACAGCATTCATAACAATGGACAAAGATGCTGCCGCACCACAAGTCATATAAATATTATCAGCGCTAATGCCTGCATTAAACTTATCATTAATATAATTAGCTACCGTTTCACGAACATTTGCATCACCCTGTGCTGATGTGTATCCATGAAGAGCTACTGCGTCAAAATCGTCCACCAATTCTTTTATGGCATCATTAACACAATCAGGTGCAGGAACACTTGGGTTTCCAATACTAAAATCAAAAACGTTCTCAGCTCCTATCTCTGCTTTTCTCTTCATGCCATATTCGAAAAGATCTCTAATCTCTGATCTAACTTTTCCAAACTTTACTAATGATTCTGTATACATGTCTCTCTCCATTTATCTTTACTAAGCATTAATCAGATAGCAAAATGCTATCTGATTAAAAATTACAATACTTTATTCAAGAAATCGATGGTTCTAGGTTCTTTTGGATTATTAAGTACTTCGTCTGGAGTACCTTCTTCCACTATATAACCGCCATCCATAAACAATACTCTATCTGCCACTTCTTTGGCGAAGCCCATCTCGTGAGTAACGATAACCATTGTCATACCTTCTTGCGCTAGTTTTTTCATAACCTGCAAAACCTCTCCTACCATTTCTGGATCAAGAGCAGATGTAGGCTCGTCAAATAGCATGATGTCTGGCTTCATACACAAAGATCTAGCAATAGCCGCTCTTTGCTTCTGTCCACCAGAAAGCTGAGCTGGAAATGACATTGCTTTGTCATCTAATCCTACACGCTCAAGCATTTTCATTGCTGTTTCTTTCGCTTCTTCTTTAGATTGTTTCTTTAACTGAATAGGTGCCAAAGTTAGGTTATCTAGCACATTCATATTGTTGAACAAGTTAAAATGCTGGAATACCATTCCAATATCTTCTCTTGCTTTGTTAATATCTACATGTTTATCTGATAGTTTATTTCCATCTACCACTACCTCGCCGCCAGTAATATCTTCTAGCAAGTTAAGGCATCTTAAGAAAGTTGATTTACCACTTCCTGATGGTCCAATCACTACCACCACTTCACCCTCGTATATATCTGTAGAAATATCTTTTAATACTTCTAGCTTTCCGAAGAATTTCTCAAGGTTTTTAACATGTATTTTTACTTCTCTAGTGTTTGTCTCTGTGTCTTTCACCTTTAGCCATCCTCCTTTCAATATACTTAGCAAGTTTAGATAATGCAGTAATTACAATCAAATACATAATACCTACAATAAACCAAACTTGGAATGATTTAAATGTAATAGCAACTACACTGTTCGCTTCGTTAACCAACTCTGGGAATCCGATGATAGATAGAATTGATGTATCTTTCAAAGTGATGATGAACTGGTTGATGATACTTGGAATCATTGTCTTAATAGCCTGAGGCAAAACAACCTTTCTCATCGCTTTTGAATAAGGAAGGCCAAGACTTCTAGCGGCCTCCATCTGTCCAACATCTACTGACTGGATTCCTCCTCTAATAATCTCTGCCATATAAGCACCACAGTTAAGTGCCAAACAGATAGTACCTGCTTGCAAAGCTGATAGAGTAAATCCTGCGTCAAACGCTGTGTTAATACCATATGGAATACCAAAGTATATAAAGTAGGCCAAAACAATCATTGGTACACCACGAATAGCGTCGACAAATACCTGCGCCACAATATTGCAAGCTTTATTGTGAATAACGCTTAGGATACCAAAGATAAGACCTAGAATACATGCAAAAAATAGTCCACACAAAGCAAGTAGCAATGTGTTGCCCATTGATTTTAAAAGCAGTGGCCCATATTCTTGTAAAATTTGTACCATATCTTTTCCTTCCTAGTTTTCTTCTCTAAATAATAAAGACACCATAATTTCTATGGTGTCTTTACTATTAAATATCTCTAAATATTATATTATTTTCCTAGATATTTTTCAATAATCTTGTCGTATGTTCCGTCTTTCTTAATGTTAGCTAGACCCTTATTGAATGTATCAATAAACTCCTTCTTATTCTTGTTAAATACAGCTGCGCCGTAGTCAGAACCTTCATTTTCTGAACCTTTAACAACTTGAAGTTTAATACCATCTTTAATAGATGCTTTCATGATAGGTGTATCTTCGAAACAAGCATCAGCCTGTCCACCAGATACTGATTGATACATTGTATCTGAATCTTTAACCTTAGTAATCTTGAATTTATATTTCTTTGCTAATTCAGCAGCATAGCTAGCACCCTCAGTACCGTTCTTAACTGCTACTGTCTTACCCTTAAGATCATCAAAATCATCAATGTCTGATCCAGCCTTTACAGCCATACACTGTGTAGCTGTGAAGTAACCGTCTGAGAAAATCCAACCAGTCTTCTTACGCTCTGCAGTAATAGATGCACCAGCAATCAAAGCATCAGCCTGATTAGCCTGACATGCAGCTATAGCAGCATCCCAACCGAGACTCTTGATTTCATATTTAAATCCCTGGTCTTTAGCTACTGCCTTTAGAATATCAACGTCGATACCTACAAAGTTACCCTTTGCATCAGTAAACTCGAATGGTTTAAATACTGTATCCATTCCGATTACCCATTTTTTCTCTTCTTTTCCGCAACCAACAAACATACTGATTGCAACCACTAGCACTAACGCTAACGCAATAATTCTTTTCATTTCAAATCCTCCTAAGTAATATTTAGTTGTATATCCGTTCTATACACACAAAAGTATTATACCATAATCTCAAATGTTTGATAATAAAAAAGAACAAACAGTTTGCACCGTTTGTTCTTCTTATTTTAGTTGGCTTTTCTTCTCTCTTCGATGGCCTGTTCTAACATCATATCTTTAACCTTCATCAAACGAGTTTGTGTACTTCTCTCATTCTCATCTAGTTTCATATTTATATATTTGATATTAGACTGAGCATTTGGAATAATTACATGCTCTAGGGCATTAACTCTTCGTCTAGTCTTTTCAATCTCAGCAGCCATAAGCTGACAAGATTTCTCTACTTCAGCTAGCCTTAACATATCCTTAAACACTAGCGACAAAGAATACATAGCATCATCCAAATCTCCAGCTGTAAAAGCGTAACCATATGAATAAATATCGCCACCACTTATATCCATTCGTGTAGAATATGTTGGGATATCAACACTCATTACGTTTTGCTCTCCTTCATCTATCTCTAAGGATTTCTTAGAAGCAAGAAGTGCTGTGTTTAATACCTCTTTACTCATACCGGCTTTGGCGATGGCAAATTCCATATTTGCGCTCTTTAAGCCAGCCTCCACTTTCTTTCTAAGTTCCATATTCTCCTTAAC
>JAGCPW010000067.1 GCA_017965495.1 Eubacterium sp.
CTTACGATGAGATTAAAGACAAAAAACTCTTATTTACAACAAAATTAGGGCTTATAAAGTTAGTAGATGGAAGCGAGTTTGAAACTAACAGAAAAACTATGGCGGCTACTAAGTTGGCAGATGGCGACGAACTAGCTGCTGTTAACATGACTAGAATTTCTGAAAAGGTTTATGATGACGAAGAGCATGTTGAGATTTCTGGCGGATCAGATGAAGAAGGTATGGAATCTCTAGACTTCGAGCAGACTGAACTTCCTATCGACGGAGATAAGCCACAAGAGGGCGAGCTTCAGTATACTCGCGAGATTCTTGTTATCCAGACAGATGGCGGTATCTTCCTAAGATTCCCTATCAGTCAGGTGCCTGAGCAGAAGAAGGGTACTAAGGGAGTTATCGGTATTAGACTTAATGATGGCGACTGGGTATCAAATGTATACGTACTTGATACTGGTGATGACATCACAGTTAAGGCTAATGGCAGAAATGTTGAACTAAGAAAGCTTAAGATTGGAAAGCGTGCTACAAAGGGTGTTAAGGTACGCAAGAAATAAATATTAGTTGTTTTTGCTAAAACTATTTTTAGAGGTTTGATTATGCAAAACAAAACTGTAAAAAGAATAATTGGATTTGCTTTGGCTATGGCGCTAGTGGTAGCCAGTGTTAACTTTGTGCCAAAAACACAAGTTAAAGCTGATGCGTTTGAGACTAGCATTAAGGGTTTTCCTGATAGTTATAAATCATCTCTAAGGGCTTTGCACAAGAAGTACCCTAACTGGAAATTTGTTCCATATAAGACGGGTATCAAGTTTTCAACGGCCGTTTCTAAAGAGAGCAAAAACAATATGAGCTTGATTGAGAATTATTTCAGCAAGTTCTTTAAGTCAAATGCTAAGGGAGATTACTTCCCTCAGACTAAGAGATATGTGGCAAAAGACGGAGGTACTTGGGTTTCAGCTAACAAGAATGCCACAGCATATTTTATGGATCCAAGAAACTTCCTTAATACTTCATCCATATACATGTTTGAATCGCTAGCGTTTGATTCGTCCACTCAAACTCAAGCGGGAGTGGAAGCAGTGCTTAAGGGCACATTTATGTACAAGACTAACATTTGCTATTTGACTAATAAGGGCAAGTACACAAAGACTAGCACTAAGTATTCAGCACAGATTTTGGCAGCAGCTAAAGCGGCTAATGTCAATGCTTACTATATAGCTTCAAAGATTAGACAAGAGATTGGCGGAGGCAAGAATTCTAAGTACGCTGGTATGGGCGCAAGCGGAAGTGTTTCTGGTTCATACGGCTCCTACAAAGGAATTTACAACTTCTACAATATTGGCGCATTCACAGGTGCCAATCCAATTGCTAGTGGACTAAATTGGGCTAAGAGCGGAAAGACATATTCACGTCCATGGAACACGCCTATGAAGTCAATTAATGGTGGAGCTAAATACATTGGCGATAAATATATCAAC
Organism: Eubacterium sp.; assembly: GCA_017965495.1. Classification (GTDB taxonomy): domain Bacteria; phylum Bacillota; class Clostridia; order Lachnospirales; family Lachnospiraceae; genus Eubacterium_G. The sequence continues at coordinate 1,476 of JAGCPW010000067.1, forward strand.
TGTGGACAGTACACAATTTACTTTGAGAGATTTAATGTAAACAAATCGTCTAGTTATGGTTTGTATGCTCATCAATATATGACAAATGTTTATGGAGCAGCAGCAGAGGCTGACCTTACAGCTAATGCATATAACTCAATGGGAATAGCTGGCTTAAGTAAGAAGTTCATCATTCCTGTTTACACAAGTATGCCAGCAAAGAGTCAGAGTGTAACACTAGGTGCTACTGGTAAAAATGCCAAGACATCAGATTCTATTATGATTAGAAAAGGTCCTGGCTCAGGATATAAGGGATTGGTAACACTACCTAAGGGTACTAAGGTTACTGTATATCACGGAAAGATTAGTAACGCAGGCTATGGAGTAAGACTTTTAAAAAATCCTTACTGGCTATATGCTCATGCACGCTACAAAGGCAAACTATATAAAGGTTATTTGACGGCGTCGTACGTTACTATCACCACAGCCAAGTACATCACAAAGAAAGTTAAGACTAAACTTCCAGTTAAGATTTCAAAATCTGGAACTATTTACTATAGATCAAACAATCCAGCTATTTGTACGGTGGATTCAAAGGGCTATGTGACAGGTAAGAAGAAAGGTAGCACCACAGTTTATGCTATCTCTGCCACAGGTTCTATTAGCGGACTAAAGATAAGCGTGGTTTCAAGCGGAGTGTCTGTCACTCCTAACTACGTGTCACTTTACACAGGTCAGACTAAGAAACTTAAAACTAAATTGCTTCCTTCTAAAAAGAAGAATTCAGTTAAGAAGTTTACTTCAAGCAACAGCAAAGTAGCATCAGTTTCTAAGAAGGGTGTTATCACAGCAAAAGCTCAGGGAACTGCAGTTATAACATGCAAGCCTAAAAAAGGTTTCAGTTCTAAGTGTACAGTTAAAGTTACAAACGCTACACCTGGTCAGTCTAAGTTAAGCGCTAAAGCTACTGGATACAATTCAGCATCCGTTTCTTGGACTAGTCAGTACGGCATCACAGAGTATAGAGTTTATAGAAAACCTCAGGTTGGCCCATTAAAGCTAGTTAAGGCTGTGCCTGGAACAGTTACATCACTTAAGGACACGAACCTAGAGACTGGCGTCAAATACACATACACAGTTGTTGCATTCAGAACTGTCAGTGGCAAAGTACACAAAGGCCCTACTTCCAATGGAGTAGTGGTTCAGCCAGTTCCTGGAAAGAGTAAAATTAAAAAGATGAAAGCCAAAGGCAAAGGCGTTACTTTTAACATTAAGGCAGTGGCTGGAGCTTCAGGCTATAACATTGTAAAGAGAGTGGGCAGTAACAAGTCATATAAAAAAATTGGCGTTATAAAAGCCGGACAGAAACTTACGTTTTATGATAAGAAGTTGAAAAAGGGAAAGAAGAATTACTATAAGATTATTGTGTTCACAACAGTTAAGGGAACACACTACTACGGTAAATATTCAAAAGTTAAAACTTTTACAAGAAAGAAATAGACTTATTATTCGATATAAGATATAACATATAGAGTATATTTTTTGGGGATTACTATGATTAGATTAGTTGTAAGTAGTTTGGAAAATATAATAGAGTTAGATGACAAAAGACAAGTGGGAGAAGATATCCTAGATCTTATTGTGCGCCTAAAAGAACAGGACATCAAATTTGCCGTGGCTACAGCGCAAAACTACGATTCAGTAAAAGATATTTTCGGAAGACTTAAGAATGATATTATTTACATTTGTAATGATGGTGGAGTAGTTATTTACCAAGACAAAGTAATTAGCAAAACTCCAATAGACAGACTTGTATGTCTTGGTGTAGCAGATGAATTGGGTGAAGATAGAAGCTACAAACTTATGCTATCAGGTGAGAGAAATGCTGTTCTTTTAAAATCCAATGCTACATTTGAAAGACGCCTTAAAAAGAATGGAATAAACCCAGAGTTTGTCGGAAGCACTCAGGAGATGAGTGGAGACATCACTAAAATTACAATATTTAAGGATAAAGGATTTACTGAAGCAGACTTTAGTAACTTTATAGAAAAGTGGGGAAATAGAGCCAATATTTCAGCCACAGATGAAACACAACTGTTTGTGACAGGACAATATGTATCTAAGGGAATGGCGCTAGCTGTTGTTCAGCACTTATTTGATATATCTGAAGAAGATACAGTGGTCTTTGGCGCAGGCTTTAGTGATATTGATATGTTTAATCATTCATACTTTTCATATGCCATGATGGATAGCGCATCTCAAGTGCGTGATTCTGCTCAGCATATCGCGGAGAGTGTGAATATGATAATAGAAGACATTTTAAGAATGTAGTGGAGTAAAATATGAAAATTAGAAAAATAGTAGCGTTAGGTTTAACACTATGTTTATCTTCTGCCATGCTTTTTGGCTGTGGATGTTCTATCGATTCAGACACACCTATCATTGGAACATTGTTTGGATTAGAAGACAATCAAGTGTTTAAGGTGGACAAGTTGATTTGTACTAAACCTGAATATATGGTTCAAGTTTTAAACACTGCTAATAAACATAAAGCAGGTTTTGGTGGAACAGTGGACTGGAATTCTAAAATCACTAAAAACTTAACTTTGTCTCAGTATATTTTAGATCAAGTAAAAGAAGATATGAGTGTTAAGTACACAATGGCTTCTATGGCAAAGGAAAAGTTAGTTACACTTTCAAGCGGTGAAGAAGAGGCAATTAAAAGTGCAGCTCATGAGTATTATTCTAGTTTGACTGATGCAGAGAAGGAATTTACTAAAGCCAAAGAAAAAGATGTAGAAAAGATTTATAAAAACTATAAGTTAGCAGACAAGGTTTATGAGAAGGTTACTGAAGATCAAGACGTGACAGTGAGCGATGAGGAAACTAGAGCAGCTAAGATTAACTACATCAGAATGAACGCAGACAAACATGATATGAAATATATCGACAAGTGGCTAAAGTTTGCGAGAATGAATGTTAAAAACGGTTATCAACCATTCTCAAGAGAAGCAAAGCAGTTTAGTGATGATGATACATACGAGAGAATCATATACAAAAACGAAGCTAAAAAAGACTTTGAGAAAAAAGTTTTTGATATGAACTCTGGAGAGCTAAGCAAGATAATTCAGGATGGTAAAGATTACTACATAATCCAGTGCATTGATAACTACTTGAAAAAGGAAAGCTTAGAAAACAAAAACAGACTTATCGATAAGAATAAAAAAGAATACTTTAACAAAGAATATAAGAAGTATTTAGACGATGTTAGTACAGACTTTAATTCATCATCCGTAGAAGATGTAAAACTTCCAACAGGTGGTGAGTATGTACATTATAATTTGTTATCGATATACAATAGCAAGATAAAATAAAAAGACAAATGAAAAAGGATTAGCGAGAGCGCTAATCCTTTTTTTATGTATTAGTTTGTTGTCTTTTTTCTTTTCTTATCATCTATAAACGCCATTATCTTTTCTCGTCTAGCTAGTATTATGAGTAGTACTAGCGATACAAGTGTAATGATTAATCCTGGCACAAATCCTTTTGGACAATAACTAAATTCAACTTTATGTTTTCCAGGTGTAACTGAAATTCCAATCAAAGAATCTTTACAAATCTTTCCTGGTTCCACTTCATTGCCATCTAGATATACGCTCCAACCCTCTTCGTAAGGAATTGAAGTATATAGAAGTCCTGCGTTTTTAACATCAACTGTACCAGTAATGTTTGTATCTTCCCACTCAGTAACTTTAAGTTGCTGAGAATTCAATGCATCAAACGCTTCTTGCCAAGCATCCTCGTCAAACGCATAAGCATAGCATGTAGACACTTCTTTGCTGTCGCCACCTGTAATTGAAACTTTAGATCCTTTTTCAATCTCACCTACGTGACAGATATAGTTTTGGTTTGTTGCTGAGAATGAACAAGTTTTTTCAGTCTTTCCAGAAACTGTAACACTTAAGTTTTCTGCTTCTGTCTGGCAGAAGAAGTATGCATCGACAGTGTTTGAACCTGAATCTTGGAAATTATCTCCTGGCTCTAAGTTGTATTCAGCGACAAACTTATCGCTAGAATCTCCAGCCTTTAATTGATGGAAAATATTATCGTCTAATCCAGTAGCGCTTTTTACGAAACTGTTTTGACAAGCGAAAGGATTTCCGCTATCTAAGTCCCAACTAGACATTGTTCCTGCATCAATAACAAATCCTAATGGGAGAGTCTTGTTATATTCATATAGTCCCAAATCACCAGTAGAAGTTTGACCGTTTGCATTAGATGTTGGAAGTTGAGCACCTTGGTCTATTCTGGTCATATCATTTGGAATAGAAGCTTCTACTTTAGCAAACTCATATTTTACTGAGAACATAGCTGCAGTAAGTGGAGTATGGCCAAGATATGAGTATGCGTTAAATGAAGTTTGCAAACCAATCTTAGCGTAGAAGTCTTGGATGGCTGCTGATGATACTGATGAGAATGTTGAAATACTGTTGTAATTGTATCTAGCACCATTGTTTCTTGTGTCGTGTTCTTTCATCTCACTTCTGTAGAAAACAACGCCTTCTTTTTTAGCTTGTTTTTCGGCTATTTCATTTAGTCTAGCGATAGGTTCTTTTTCTGCATAGTAACCTGTTCTATCTGAAGATGATGGGATAGAAGTGTGATTCATATTTAGAGTCAACTCGCAGAATAGTGCAAGAATCATCAAATATGCGAAGAAACCTTTCATCTGAGGTTTATATTTGTATAGACACATAATAAATGCGTAAATCACTATGAATGTAATGCTTAAGAAAACTACTCTAACCATAGTGATACTAGTAGTTGGCTTTGTAAACATTTCTATCTTTTCTGTATCAAAGATTTGCTCGAATAAAAGTAGAAGTGCAATAGCACCACCAGTTGCACCAATGATGTGTTTATATTTGAATTCTTTCAAGTGAAGCATAGCCTCATAACCCATAGTCAAAATCAAGAAGATGTATAGGAATGACTGTCTACAAGGTAGACTGTTAGGGAAATGGAAACCGTGCCAAATATAGTCAAGTATATTTATGTTAAAGCTTAGTAGCATAAATAGCATAAAGATTGTTTTTGCTACACGCTCTTTAATACTAATGCTCTTACATAGCCAAAACATTGGAATCACAATAAATACGGCCACTGAAGCGTAAACGTTAGGGTCGTGATAGAAACTAAGGTCTGCTACAGGGATTGTAATTAGTGATCTAAAGAATGTATAAATCAAAGAGAAGTACTCTGTGATTTCTGTAGGGAATGTAGTGTCCGCTGACTTTGTGAGCATAAGGTTGAAGTATTCTGGAAGAACAACAACCATAGCAAGACCACCACTTATAAGTGAGTATAGTGCATATCTACCAGTTAGTTTAAGTCTAGCAAAAGCCTTGCTCTTTAATGTATCTTCTTTGCCTGGGATTTCTGTTACAGCAAATAGGTAGATGTAGTAGCATACACTAAATAGACAAAGCATAATGCCGATATAGTAGTTTGAGAAGATTCCCAAACCTAGTGCTATACAATACATTAATGATCTACCTTCTTTGACTAGTCTCTCAAGTCCAAGAATGATAAATGGAAGTAGCCACATACAGTCTAGCCACATGATGTTCCAACTGAATGCTGCAAAGTAAGCTGACAATGCGTAAGCCATACCGAATGCAACAGGAACAGCACCTTCTTTTCCAAACTTCTTTGTTAAGAAGTAAGACATTGAGAAACCTGCAAGTCCCATCTTAACTACGATAAAGAAGTCTGTAATATCAGCCATGCTTCCAGGCCAAATCAAAGTTAAAAGATTGCCAGGGCTAGCTAGGTAGTAGGCGATGATAGCGATAAAGTTCATTCCGCCACCAATCTCCCAAGTATAGAATAGGCTTCCACCACTGTGTAACTTGTCTCTTAAGATTTCGAGATAAGGTGTGTATTGGTGGTAGCAGTCACTTCTTAAATAAGTCAAATTACCAAATGGTGCAATTCCCTTAAATGCAAAAACAACTAGCATTGAAACTACAGGCAAAATAAAAGCAAGTAAATAGAATTTATTTGCTTTAAGCCATGCTTGCATTGAGAATTTCTTTTTAGTTCTCTTCATTTTGTTTAGGCTCCTTTTTACTAAAAATAAATAATTTACTAAATATATAATTTAAGATAATGGTCAAAATAAGACCAATCATTTTTGCTGTCTTTGGGTGATTAAATGTCATCTTGTCGATAAACAAAATAACAAGAGTCATAAAGTATGTTCCAATTCTAGCCTCAGAAAATCTTAAGAACTCTAATAGTAGCTGCTTGATGCCAAGTTTGGGGCTCTTAAATACAAATATTCTGTTTGTAATATAAGCAAACAAAATGGCGAGGATAGTAGAAATGGTATGAGCAATCATAGGCTCAACATGAAGTAGTGCTTGCATAATAGCAAACGTTGAAAAGTCGATAATAGCAGTGCCTGCACCAAAGAGCATATATAAAACCATCTCAGCACTAATTAAACCCCAAATAAGGGTTCTAATCTTTTCGTTTTTAAAATGTCTTAGGAGAAATGTTCTAAACCTTACGACGTTTCTGACGAAAAGGTTATTCTCCGCAAGCTTTTGCTTATCAACGTGAAACTGCATTATTTTACATCCTCTATATTAGACTCTTTTGTGATGTATACAGGTCTATCCTTTGTTTCAAGATAGATATTTGCAATGTATTCACCTAAAACTCCTAGTGACATTTCAACAATACCACCTAGGAATAAAATAGCGATTAGTATAATTGTAAATCCATCAGTTCCTGTGATGCCAAAGGCAAATCTTCTAACCAATGCAACAATAATAGCCACAAATGCTAAAAATGAAATAAACAATCCTGAAACTGTTAAGAAACGTAGTGGGGAAATAGAGAAGTTTGTGATTCCTCTAATAGCATATTTAAATAGTGATCTAAATCCCCATTTAGATTCTCCAGCTGGGCGTTCAACTCCCTCATGCTCAATCCATGCTGTCTCAAAACCTACCCAGGCAAAGATTCCTTTTGTAAATCTTTGTGTCTCTGTCATCTGAAGGATGGCATCAACCATTTGTCTAGTCATCATTCTGTAGTCTTGAGTATTTTGTTTCATTTCTACATCTGTAAATCTATTACTTAACTTATAAAAAAGAGAGGAGAACATTGATTTGATACCACGTCTGCGTTTGTTTCGCATAGCAGCTACTGAATCATAGCCTTCCTCTATTCTTTCTAGCATTTCTGGAATAAGTTTTGGAGGATGCTCTAAGTCTGCATCCATAATTACTACTAAATCAGCAGTAGTATTAACTAAGCCTGCATACATAGCAGACTCTTTGCCAAAGTTTCTAGAAAATGAAATGTATTTAACTTTTGAATCCTTTTGAGCCAAAGCTCTTAGAATATCGATGGTCTTATCTTTACTTCCGTCATTAACAAAGATGTACCTAAAATCGTAGTTTGAAATAGAGTCGAAAACTTTTTTTGACTCATCATAAAACATATTTAAAACTGCCTCTTCATTGAAGCAAGGTACAACAACATCTACTGTGTACATATCACCCTCCGTTTGGGATTTAATTAGTCCCATAGTCCCTTAAATTATACTAAAAAATAGGCTCAAATACTAGTTAATTTGGTATAATAAAAGCAA
>JAGCPW010000008.1 GCA_017965495.1 Eubacterium sp.
TTAGTAAAATATTATTCAATTCCAGCTGAAGATGGAAATGCAGTTAATGGTAAATACCTTAAGGGCCCAGGTATGAAACTTATCAAGGCTTTCAATGAGTCTGTGGGCGATAAGAAAATCATTGCAGAGGACTTGGGTGTTGAGATGCCTGAAGCCAAAAAGGTTATTGAAAAGTCAGGTTATCCATCAATGAAAGTATTGGAGTTTGCCTTTGACGGAGACAGAAAGAATCCACACTTGCCATTTAACTTCAATTCAAACACTGTAGTTTACGGTGGAACACACGACAATGACACTTTAGTTGGATACTTTAGCGATTTGCAGTGGTGGGAGCTTGAGTATGTGAGAGAGTTTATTGGTGATTCACACGCATCAGTTGAAAGCATTGTGGATCATATGTTTAGAGAAGCATACAAGAGTGTGGCTAACTTAGTTATATTCCAGATGCAAGATGTTCTAAAGATAGACTCTAAGGGCAGAATGAATGTGCCATCTACTCTTGGAACAAACTGGAGATGGCGTATGAAGACAAACGAGTTTACACCAGAGCATATGAGTTATCTAAGATATATGTCAGATATTTATGGAAGATTATAGATAGAGAGGAATTATTAATGGAAAAGAAACCATTTGTAACGCTTGAACAGTTACAAGAAATTGAAAAAACATATCCTACGCCATTTCACATCTATGATGAGAAAGGGTTTATGGAGAATGCCAGAAAGGTTAATGAAGCATTCGCCTGGAACAAAGGCTTTAGAGAGTACTTTGCAGTAAAGGCTACACCTAATCCATTCATTATCCAAAAGCTAAAAGAAGCTGGATGTGGAGTGGACTGTTCTTCAGAGACTGAGCTTATGATTGCAGAAAAGCTTGGTTTCCACGGAGATGAAATAATGTATTCATCTAATGAGACACCAGAGGGTGAGTTTAGATACTGTAATGCACTTGGTGGAATCATTAACTTAGACGATATTACTCTAATAGAAGATATGGAAGCAGAGTGCGGCATTCCAGAAACTGTTTGCTGTAGATACAATCCAGGTGGAGTGTACGAAGTATGTAATGGAATTATGGATAATCCAGGAGATGCTAAGTACGGTATGACTCCTAACCAGATAGTAGATGCTTTTAAGATTTTGAAGGAGAAGGGCGTTAAGCATTTTGGCGTTCACGCCTTCCTTGCAAGTAACACAGTAACTAATGAATATTATCCAATGCTTGCTAGAGATATTTTTAAACTAGCAGTTGACCTTAAGAACGAGTGCGGAGTTCACATCGCATTTGTAAATCTTTCAGGTGGTGTTGGAATTCCATACACACCAGAGCAGGAGCCGAACGACATTATGGCTATAGGTGAAGGTGTAAGACAGGTGTACGAAGAAATCCTTGTGCCAGAAGGAATGGATGATGTTGCAATCTACACTGAGATGGGACGTTTTATGATGGGACCATATGGTGCGCTTGTAACAAAGGCAGTTCATGAGAAACACATCTACAAAGAATACATAGGTGTGGATGCGTGTGCAGTTAACCTAATGCGTCCAGCTATGTACAATGCATATCACCATGTGACAGTTATGGGCAAAGAAGATGCACCTCACAACCATATGTATGACATTGTTGGTTCGCTTTGTGAGAATAATGATAAGTTTGCAGTGGACAGACATCTTCCAAAGATTGAAAAAGGTGATTTTATTTATATTCACGATACAGGTGCACATGGCTTCGCAATGGGTTATAATTATAATGGAAGACTAAAAAGTGCGGAGTTACTTCTAAAGGAGGATGGATCTGTTGAATTGATTCGCAGAGCCGAGACTCCAGAAGATTATTTTGCGACATTTGATTTCTCAGACATTATGAAATAGGAAAACATTATGGAATGGTATTATGATTTGTATCTTGGCGAAAAGATGGCCAAGAAAAAGAACAAAATCATATATAAGATTAAGGACGGCAAATTCACACCAAGTACTTATGTGATTGCTTTGCCGCGTAATAGTCGTGACGTCTTAGAGACATTCCCAGCAGAAATCCTTAAGCAGAAATACTACAAGAGACAAGATTTGTTTATAGTGGGCCTCGCCAAAGGAAACGACGAAGCTAATCAAGTTATGCTAGATATAATAATTGAATGCTTTAGGGAAACAGACACAGTAAATGTAAGAGATTTTATTTTAGATAGAGAAGAAAAGAAGAACGAGATTAGAGTTATTAAGTACAGATAAAAGGACAAACTATTAGATGTTAAGCATTTTACTATTAATATTAAAAATAATAGGAATAATATTATTGGTAATTCTAGGATTAGTATTGCTCGTTTTATTTGTGCCGATTTGCTATAGAGGTGATGTTCACTATAGCGACGATGATTTCAATACACACTTCAAAGTTCATTGGTTGTTTTTCCCAGTCAGGTTTCTTCTTTCTTATGAGAATGATGAACTAAAACAGGAACTAAGAATTTTTGGTTTTAATGTTTTAAAAGAAAAGAAAAAAGAAGAGTATGAACCACCGCTAGCTGATGTATCTTACGAAAATGAATTGGAACTAGAAGCTATCTACGGTCAAGAAAAAGATGAAGAATTAATAGACTTGGTAGATGGTGAATCAGACTTTAGCGAAAAGGAGATGCTAGATCCAAAGTTTACATCAGTTGAGTATCCAGATGCAGAGATACCAGACATAGAAAAAATTGACACTGGTATCAAAGAGAGCAGATGGCAAAGAATTAAGGTTAAATTCAAAAGGAAAAAGAAAGAAGAAGAAAAGAAACCTAAAATTCCTTTGTCGAGGAAAATTAAAGTGGCCGCTATCAGGACCAGATCAAAGACACTGGCTATACTTGCTCAAAGTGTAAAAGCAGCTGAAACTGCTATGAAAAAGATTCAAGTGATCTTTGAAAAGATTAGCGAGTACATCAAGTTTATTCAGAGGAAATCCACTAGAAGAGCTTTTAAGAAGGCCATGGCTTTGGTAGTAAAACTTCTTAAACACATCTTCCCAAGGAAGATAAAAGGAAGGATAGACTTTGGTTTAGATGAACCGCATTTGACGGGACAAGCCTTAGGTGGTGTGGCTATTGCATATGATATGTTTCATATAGATCCAAATGATGTTGAAACTATCCCACACTTTGAAAAAGAAATGATAGATGCTAGACTAGAATACAGAGGACGAATTTTTATATGCTTTTTAGCATTTAATGGTGTTAAATTTATTTTAGATCCAGATACAAGAAAGACAATTAAGTTTTTTAAGAAATAGGAGGTCTCATTATGGCAGACAAAAACAAGAAAACTAGTGAAGAATTAGTTGAAGCAATGGAGCACTTTATCACTACTAAATCTGTGGTAGGTGAACCTATCCAACTTGGCGATACTATTTTATTGCCTTTGGCAGATGTGTCATTTGGTATGGGTATCGGAATGTTTTCTAAAGGCGAAAACGGTACTGGTGGTGTAGGCGGAAAGATTACACCTAACGCTGTTTTGGTTCTTAAGAAGGGTTCATCAAAGATTATCAGCGTAAAAGACTCTGATGGTATTTCTAAGATTATCGATATGGTGCCTGACGTTGTCAACAAATTCGGCGACAAAGTAGGAGACAAGTTCGGTAAAAAGGAAAAAGATACTGGAGTAGATAATAAGGAAGATTAATGAGCATAATAGAACTGTTTGAGAACAAGACGGTTTTCTCATTCGAAGTTTTTCCACCCAAAAAAGAGAGTGGTGTTGAAACTATTTACTCTACACTAAAGGATTTAAAAGAATTAAATCCTGATTTCATTAGCGTGACTTATGGTGCTGGTGGAAGTGGAACGAATGGAGTGAGCACAGCCGATTTATGTTCTCTTATTAAAAACGAATATGGAATAGAAACTATTGCGCATTTATCTTGTCTTTATAATACGAAAGAATCAGTTGATAAGATTTTGGAAGAGTTAAAAGCTAATGATGTTAAAAACATATTGGCTCTTCGTGGTGATGTAAATCCTGATGTGGAAATTAAAGATGATTTTAAATATGCTTCAGACTTAGTGGAGTATATTAAGAGTAAAGATATGGGATTTGATATAACTGGAGCATGTTATCCAGAGGTTCACCAAGAAGCAGAAGACTTACATACTGATGTTTTGAATTTGAAGAAGAAAGTGGATGCAGGTGCCAGCCATCTTATTTCACAGCTATTCTTTGATAACAATTCTTTTTATGAATTTATGGATGAGGCAAGAGGAGTAGGCATAGATGTGCCAGTGGAAGCAGGTATTATGCCAGTCACCAATAAGAGCCAAATCGAGAGAATGGTTTCAATGTGTGGTGCTAGTATTCCAGCCAAGTTATCAAAACTATTGCAACGTTTTGGGGACGACAAAATGGCTATGCGTGATGCAGGTATTTCATATGCGATAGATCAGATAATGGACTTAGTTGCAAATGGAGTGGACGGAGTTCATATTTATACAATGAACGATGCGTATGTTGCTAGAAAGATAACAGAAGCAGTTAACAATATAATGAAGTTTAAATAAAATGAACAAGCATACTATACAAATTTCAGATAACGATTATAAAGAAGTTCTTAAAACTTTAGGATATGAAAAAGATTCTCTTGATGAAAGTGTTAAAGAACTTCTTTTAGTATGTGAAAGACAGTTGCGTGAAGTAGTGAATGCCTGTTTTGTATACAGAGTATTTGACTATAAAGATGAGACATTGGTAGACTCTAACTTTGAGTTAGAGGGAGAAACTATAAAAGAACATTTAGAAGGATTTAATAAATGTGCTTGCCTTTGCGCCACACTTGGTGGAGAGGTAGATGCTCTTATTAGAAAGAAGCAGGTTACATCAATGGCTGAGGCTATGATGATAGATAATATGGCATCTTTCTTAATAGAAAAAGCGTGTGACCACGCTGAAGAAATAATAATGGAAAACTTTGACGGTTGCGATAAGACTTTTAGATATGGTCTTGGGTATGGAGACTTTCCTATTGAAAAGCAAAAAGAATTTTTAGATATGTTAGAAGCAAGCAGACAAGTGGGAGTTCATGTGAACGAGGCATCAATGCTTATGCCTACCAAATCAGTTACTTGCTTGATTGGAATAAAAGATGATTAAAGAGTGGTTAAACGAAAACTACATATTGCTAGATGGAGCCATGGGAACTATGCTCCAGAAAAGTGGTGAGATGGGAGAAACTCTTCCTGAGGTTTTAAATATTGAAAAACCAGAACTCATCACAAGCATTCACAAGGCATATAAAGATGCGGGTGCGCAGATTGTATATGCCAATACTTTTGGTGCCAACAGATATAAGATGAAAGATGCTGGCTACAGCGTGGATGAACTAATTAGCGCTGCAGTTAACAATGCCAAAAATTCTGGCGCCAAGGTAGCACTAGACATAGGACCTATTGGAAAACTATTAGAGCCACTAGGTGATATGACGTTTGAAGACGCATACGATATCTTTAAAGAAGAAGTGTTAGCAGGAAAAGATGCAGACATTATTGTTATTGAAACTATGACAGATCTACTAGAGACTAAAGCTGCTGTATTAGCGGCCAAAGAAAACAGTGATAAGCCTGTTTTTGTGACAATGACGTTTGAAGAAAACAGAAGAACATTCACTGGTGTAAGTATTGCATCAATGTGTCATACGCTAGAGGGACTAGGAGTAGATGCGTTGGGTGTTAACTGTTCACTTGGACCAAAAGAGTTACTTCCTATAGTAGAAGAAATAGTGGGTGAAGTAAGTGTTCCAGTTATTGTAAAGGCTAATGCAGGTCTACCTGATCCTGTCACAAACGAGTACAGTCTAAAGCCAGAAGATTTTGCTACACACTATAAAGAAATGAGAAAGATGGGTGTTAAGGTCTTTGGCGGATGCTGCGGAACTACACCTGAATACATAGAAGAAATAAAAACTGTTTTAGAAAATGCCGAGGTAGAAGAAAAAGAGAATACTAAAACACTAAATGTTTGCTCACCTACTAAGACTGTGAAAGTAGACTCTCCTAAGATTATCGGTGAGAGAATAAATCCAACTGGAAAGAAGAGATTCAAACAAGCGTTAATAGAACAAGATATGAATTATATTTTGTCTCAGGCTATTGAACAGGTGGATGCAGGTGCAGACATTTTGGATGTAAACGTAGGACTTCCAGAGATAGATGAGCCAGAGATGATGGTTAAGACTATCAAGGCTTTGCAGGCGGTAGTGGATGTGCCACTTCAGATTGATTCATCAGACCCAGAGGCTATAGAGGCAGGGCTTCGTGTTTACAATGGTAAGCCAATAGTAAACTCAGTAAATGGCGATGATGAAGTGCTAGACTCAATTCTTCCTATTGTTAAAAAGTACGGAGCATCAGTGATTGGTCTAACACTTGATTCAAATGGTATTCCAAAGACAGTGGAAGATAGAATAAATATTGCCAAGAAGATAATGGATAAGGCATTATCTTACGGCATTCCTAGAGAAGATATAATTATTGACTGTCTAACAATGACAGTAGCAACAGATCAAAACGCAGCCAAAGATACACTAAGAGCGCTTAAGTATGTGAAAGATAAACTTGGACTTCGCACAGTGCTTGGTGTTTCAAATGTTTCTTTTGGTATGCCTAACAGACCAAGAGTAAATCAGGTGTTCTTGCATATGGCTCTTAATTATGGTTTGGATTTGCCTATTATTAATCCAAACATTCCAGCCATGACAGATACTGTTAAAAACTATGGTTCATTAGAAGAAATAGATGTTGATACATTTGACTTCTTCGAGTATGCAAATATTCAAACAGAAGAAGAGGATGATCAAAAATCAGAAGAAATTGCTGACCCTAAAGAGGCTATCCTTTATGCTATGCAAAAGGGACTATCTGAAAAAGCAACTAATATCACAAAGCAACTACTAGAGAGTAAGACTCCAATGGAAATCATCAATGAGTATTTGATTCCGTCGCTAGATAAAATAGGAGAGGAGTTTGAGAAGGGAACATTGTTCTTGCCTCAGCTAATAATGGCTGCAGAGACTGCTAAGGATTGTTTTGATATTATTAAGACTCATCTTGCTAATACTGGCGAAAAGACCGAGAGCAAAGGCAAAATAATAGTAGCTACAGTAAAAGGCGATATTCATGATATAGGAAAGAATATAGTTAAGGTAATCCTTGAAAACTATGGATATGATGTTATTGACTTAGGACGAGATGTGGCTCCTGAGGAAATACTTGAGACTACAAAGAAGGAAAACGTTACATTAGTTGGCTTATCAGCGCTTATGACTACCACACTTCCTGCTATGCAAGAAACAATTGATCTGTTAAAAGAGTTAGATGATGTGAAAGTAATGGTAGGTGGAGCAGTGCTTACAGAAGATTATTCTAAGCAAATTGGGGCTGATTATTACTCAAAAGATGCCAAAATGTCGGTTGATATAGCTAAAAAAGTTCTGGGTTAAAAAGTACTTGCATTTTATAGGTGCTTTTGATAAAATACACTTCGTGTCAAATCGATGAGTAAGTTCGATTTAATATCTTAAAAGGAGGTGCTATTATGGCTAAATGTGAAATTTGCGGTAAGGGTGCTCATTTTGGAAAAGCTGTGTCTCATTCACACAGAAGATCAAGCAGAATGTGGAAATCAAATATCAAAAAAGTTAGAGTAAAAACAGATGGAAACGCAAAGAGAATGTACGTTTGTACACAGTGTTTGAAATCTGGTAAGGTTGAGAGAGCATAAATTTGCTCTGTCACTAATAAATGACTGTTCTAATAGAAGAACAGTCGTTTTTTTATATATCGAAAAGACCTAAAAAATGGGTGGTTTTAAAGATTTTTAATCACTTAAATGTCTTTAATTTTAACTCAAAAAATAGTATAATATATAGACTATGGTTTATAGGAGGATAAGTCATGAAAGGTAAATTAGATACAGACTTAGGCCAGGTATTAATTAGCCCTGATGTTATTGCACAGTATGCTTCAGAGACAGCTTATGAGTGCTTTGGTATCGTGGGAATGGCAATGGTAAGCGTAAAAGATGGACTTGTAAAGCTATTAAAAAGAACAAGTTCTACAATGGGTATCAATGTAGAAATTGATGAAAAGAATGAAATCTCTATAGACTTTCATATCATTGTTTCATACGGTGTAAATATTGTCACAATAGCAGACAATATTATTTCTAGTGTGAAATATAAAGTTGAAGAATTTACAGGTATGAATGTAAAGAAAGTAAACGTTATTGTTGAAGGTGTAAGAGTAATAGACTAATAAGGATTAATTATAGAATAAAGTAATAGTAATTACTTTAGGAGGAATTATCGTGGAATTAATGAGTATAAGCGCCGAATTGCTACAGAAGGCTTTTATTGCTGGCGCAAAGAATCTTGAGGCAAACAAAGAATATATTAACGAGTTAAATGTATTTCCAGTTCCAGACGGAGATACAGGTACTAACATGACACTAACTATTATGTCTGCAGCACAGGAAGTTGGTGGTATAGACAAACCAGATATGGAAACTGTTTCTAAAGCTATATCATCTGGATCACTTCGTGGTGCTAGAGGTAACTCTGGTGTTATTTTGTCTCAGTTGTTTAGAGGATTCACAAGAGAGATAAAGAAAGAAAAAGAAATCAATGTAGAGATTCTATCTAGAGCTTGTAATAAGGCTGTAGAGACTGCATATAAGGCTGTTATGAAGCCTAAAGAAGGTACTATCCTTACAGTTGCTAAGGGTATGGCTGAAAAGGCTGAAGAGTTAGTAGCAGAGAGTGAAGACTTAATTTTCGTGGTGGATGAAGTTATCAAGCACGGTGATTATGTTCTAAGTCAGACTCCTGAGATGCTACCAGTTCTTAAGGAAGCTGGAGTAGTGGACTCTGGTGGAGAAGGTCTTATGACTGTAGTTAAGGGTGCATATGATGCCCTCCAAGGCAAAGAAATTGACTACACATTAGAAGGTGTATCAAAGTCTGGTGCTGCGCCTAAGATTGATGACATTGAAATAGATGAAGCAGATATTAAGTTTGGTTATTGTACTGAATTTATTATAAATCTAGATAATCCATTGGATGAAGATGAAGAAGATAACTTCAAAGGATTCTTGCATTCAATTGGTGACTCTATCGTAATGGTTGCTGATGATGAGATCGTAAAAGTTCACGTTCACACAAACCAGCCAGGTGAAGCATTCACTAGAGCTTTAACTTATGGTTCTTTGTCTAGGATGAAAGTGGACAACATGCGTGAAGAGCATCATGAGCGTCTAATCCAAAATGCTGAAAAGAGAGCTAAAGAACAAGCTAAGGCTGATGAGAAAACTAAGGCTGAGAAGAAGGAAGAGCCAAGAAAGGAAAATGGCTTTATCGCAGTTTCTGTGGGTAAAGGTTTGGATGAAGTGTTCAAGAGTCTAGAAATAGACGCTATCATTTCTGGTGGACAGACTATGAACCCAAGTACAGAAGATATTCTAAATGCTGTAGATAAAGTAAATGCAGACAATATCTTTATTCTTCCTAATAATACAAACATTATTCTTGCTGCACAGCAGGCAGAAATCTTACTAGAGGATAAGAGACTTATCGTTATTCCATCTAAGACCATTCCTCAGGGAATCGCTGCTATGCTTGGATTTATTCCGGGTGAGAGTGCAGATGCTAACAAGGAATCTATGATTGAGAGTATGAGTGGTGTAGCTACAGGTGAAATCACTTATGCCGTTAGAGATACAGTGATTGATGATCACGAGATTAAAGAAGGAAATATCATGGGTATCGGCGATGACGGTATCTTAGCTGTAGGTGAAGACCTAGAGGCTACTACTATAGAAATGATTGAAAATATGGTAGATGAAGATTCTGGAATGATTAGCGTATACTATGGAGAAGATGTGAAAGAAGACGACGCTAATAAACTAGTTGAAAAGTTAGAGGAAAAATTCCCAGATGTGGAAGTAGAGTGCTATATGGGTGGACAGCCTGTATACTATTACATTACTTCTGTGGAATAGGAGAGTTTAATGGCAGACGTATTTGTAGAACAAATTATAAAGAGGAAACTATCACTAGGAGGATTGGCAATCAGAATTGGTGCCATCTTCCTTGTGCTTATTGGAATACTTTTATTGCCAATTCTTAAACTAATTCTTACTATTACGGTTACAGCGCTATTTATATATTTAGCTTATCTAGCGTTTGTATATACAAGTGTTGAGTGGGAATATTCATTGGTTAATGGTGAATTAACAATTGATAAGATCCTCGGCAAAAGAAAAAGAAAACCAGGCGAGACTTACGATATCAAAAAGGCTGCTTTGATTGCGCCTGCCTATAGCGAGGAAGTTCTTTCTAAGTCAGAGTTTTTGACAAAGATGGACTATACCGCTACTAACAATAAAGATAACCATTACGCTATCATCATTGATGATGTGGAAGGTGTTAAAGGAGCGCTCATGATTACATTTGAGCCAGATGAAAAAATGCTGGACGCTATGTATGAAGTGCGCCCTCATATTATGAAAAGATAGGAAAGAGAGGGAGTTTTTATGAGCAAAATAATTGGCGATGCAATTACATTTGACGACGTGTTACTAGTACCTCAGTATTCAGAGGTTACACCTAACATGGTTGATTTAACAACTAATCTTACTAAGAAGATTAAGCTAAACGTTCCAGTTATGAGTGCAGGTATGGATACTGTTACTGAGAGTGGAATGGCTATAGCTATGGCTAGACAGGGTGGTATTGGTATCATCCATAAGAATATGACTGTTGAACAACAGGCTAATGAGGTAGACATTGTAAAACGTTCAGAGAATGGTGTTATTACAGATCCATTTTCACTAAGTCCAGATCATACTTTGGCGGACGCCGATGAGTTGATGGGCAAATACAAAATTTCAGGTGTGCCAATTGTAGTTGGCAAAAAGCTAGTTGGTATTATCACTAACCGTGATTTGAAATTTGAAACTGACTTCAGTAAGTCTATTAAAGAATCAATGACTTCAGAAAATCTAATCACAGCAAAAGAGGGTGTGACACTAGATGAAGCAAAATCTATTCTTGCTAAGTCAAAGAAAGAAAAACTTCCGATAGTAGATGACGATTATAACCTTAAAGGTTTGATTACAATAAAAGATATTGAAAAGCAGATCAAATATCCTTTGTCAGCAAAGGATGAGCAGGGAAGACTTCTCTGTGGTGCTGCAGTAGGTATAACAAACAATGTATTAGAGAGAGTTAAAGCATTAGTGGATGCAGCTGTGGATGTTATCGTAATTGATTCAGCTCACGGACATTCAGCTAACATTGTTAAGACTCTAAAAGAAGTAAAGGCAGAGTTCCCAGATCTTCAAGTTATAGCTGGTAACGTGGCCACAGGTGAGGCTACTAAAGACTTGATTGAGGCAGGAGCAGATGCGGTTAAGGTTGGTATTGGACCTGGTTCTATTTGTACCACACGTGTGGTTGCAGGTATTGGTGTTCCTCAAGTTAGTGCCATTATTGACTGCTATAATACAGCCAAGGAGTATGGTGTACCAATTATCGCTGATGGTGGAATTAAGTTCTCAGGTGATATTGTTAAAGCCATTGCCGCAGGCGGAAGCGTTTGTATGATGGGTTCAATGCTTGCAGGTTGTGATGAGGCACCTGGTGCTTTCGAAATCTTCCAGGGAAGAAAGTACAAAGTTTACCGTGGAATGGGCTCTATTGCAGCTATGGAAAATGGAAGTAAAGATAGATACTTCCAAAACGATGCGAAGAAATTAGTTCCTGAAGGAGTGGAAGGTCGTGTGGCCTACAAGGGAACTGTTGAAGATACTATATTCCAGTTGATGGGCGGTCTTCGTTCAGGAATGGGATACTGTGGAGCAAAAGATATCGAGACATTAAAAACAAATGGTAAGTTCGTTAAGATTTCAGCAGCTTCACTTAAAGAGAGTCATCCTCATGATATTCATATCACTAAGGAAGCTCCAAACTATACTACAGAGAGTTAAGAGGTAATTAAAGGATGAAAAGAGTTATATCTTTATTATTAGCAGTGGCATTAGTAACTACATTACTAGTAGGATGCAGTTGCGGACAAGACAAAAAGATTGATAAAGAAGCAGGTTTTGAAGTTGATAAGTATATCAAACTAGGTGAGTATAAAGACTTCACATACAATATTGACCAGAAGAAGTTTGATGAAATGTTAGCTGAAAAAACATATGAAGCTACAGAAGTTAACAGAGCAGCAAAGATGGGTGATGAAATTGAATTTTCATACAAAGGATATGTGGACGATAAGAAAGTAAAAGATCTTTCACAAGATGATATTGCTGCAGAAACTGATCAAAAAGATAATTCTACATATAAGAAGATGACAGATGCTTTGATTGGCAAAAAGAAGGGTGATACTGCTACAGTAAAACTCTCAGGTAAAGATGCATCTAAAGTTTCTAAAGATGGTAAAAAATATACTAAGGACGTAACTTTCAAACTTAAGGTTAAGGAAGTGAGTGCAGTTAAATATCCAAAAGTTACTAACGATTGGGTTAAGAACGAGAGCAACGAAGATGTAAATACAGTAGAAGAGTTCTTCGATATAGTTAAAGCAGAGTTGGATGATAACGCTATTGCAGATCTATGGCAGAAAGCTGTAGATAATGCAACAATGAGTAGCTGGCCACCAGAATTGTATGATAAAATAAAGAAAGAAGAGATAGCTGACGCAGAATACAATGCAGATGAGTGGGATATGTCTTTGGACGAGTATTATGCAATGAATGGCGACACAAAAGAGTCTCTTGAGAAAGAGTACATGAACCAAGTTAAATCAATTTTGGTTATGTGGGCTATAGTGAAAGCTGAAGACATTGAAATTACTGCAAAAGATATTGAGCAAAGATATCAGGATTTGCTTGTAGAACTTGAAGGCGATGATGATTATAAAACTATAGATGACGTTAAAAAGAATTATCCTAAGTCAGAAATAAAAGAGGCAGTATATTTGGATAAGGCTCAAAACTTTGTATACAAGCATTCTAAAGTAAAGAAGACATATAAGGTACATAACAACAAGTAAATATTGAGACTGACGCAAAGGAGGTATCAAGAATGATTTTTAAAAGAGTCACTTGTGCATTAATAAGTGTGGGGATGATTGTTCTAATGCTTCCGGTGAGTGGTAGTGTGGATGCTAAAGTTAAGAAGATTAAGCTTAACTATTCATACTACAAGATGACAGGTGGACACACGTTTAAACTCAAAACGCGCTCTGGCATCAAAGTAAAATGGAAAAGTACTAATAAGAAAGTTGCCACTGTTTCCAAGAACGGCAAGGTTAAAGGAAAGAAAAAGGGCAAGTGTACTATCATTGCGCGAAAAGGCAAGAGAGTTGGAAAGTGTAAGGTAACTGTCACTAGAAACATGTATGTTCCAAACAAGAAGTTTACTAAGACTTCTTTGGATGTTTTGCGTTTAAAACTTGATGTTAACAATATTCAATATAATAGTATTGGCTTAAGTTATATTAATAATAAGAAGAGTACATATACTTTGTCTTTGAAAAATACGAAGAGCAAAGTAACTTGGGGCACAGAGAATAAAAGGATTGCAACCATCTCTAACAAAGGTGTAATCACTGCAGTTTCGAAAGGTTTAACCTATGTGTACGCTAAGGTTGGCAAAACAAAGTATAAGTGCGAAGTTGATGTTACTGATTTAAGAGATTCAAACAAGATCGAGAATCAAAAAGATGCTTATGAAATGCTTAAGAGAATCAATGATCTTAGAATACAGCGAAAAGTTAAACCGCTTAAGATTTTAAATCGTTTGATGAGAGCATCGCATCAAAGAGCAAAAGAATTAAAACCAGCCAAGATAGAAGTAGACGGACTAGGAATAAAATTTGATAAGAATTTTTCTCACAGTAGACCTGATGGTAGATCATTTAGTTCAATACTACCTGAATTCAATTTACCAGAGGCTAGTCGTGTGGGAGAAAATATTAGTTTTGTAACAGACACTGTTACACAGAGAGAAGAGTTTATGAACTATTGTTTCAAATCTTTTCTTGAATCTAAAGACCATAAAGAGAATATGTTGAGCAATGACTACAACTACATTGGTATTGGGCACGATGATAGTATTCACTTTACTAATTATCATTCTCATCCATGTATTGCAGTATTTTGGGAACAACTATTTTACTCTAAATATTAAGGAGACACTATGAAAATCACATTAAAAGATGGATCAGTAAAAGAATACGCAGAGGCTATGTCTGTTAAAGATATAGCCTTTGATATAGCGCCTGGCTTGGGCAGAGCTGCCTGCGCTGGAGAGGTAGATGGTGAAGTAGTAGATTTACGAACTACCATAGATAAGGATTGTAAATTAAATATCTTAACCTTCAAAGACGACGAAGGTAAGAAAGCTTACAGACATACCGCTAGTCATATTTTGGCGGAGGCTGTTAAGCGTCTTTATCCTGAAACTAAGTTGGCTATAGGACCAGCCACTGATACAGGCTTTTACTATGATTTTGAGCACGAGCCATTTACTCGTGATGATTTAGATGCTATAGAAGCAGAGATGAAGAAGATCATTAAAGAGGGTGCTGAGATTAAGAGATTTACTTTGCCTCGTGAGGATGCTATCAAATATATGGCAGACAGAAAAGAGGACTATAAAGTAGAACTTATCCAGGATTTGCCTGAGGATTCTACTATCTCATTCTATAGTCAGGGTGAGAAGTTTGTAGATCTTTGTGCAGGACCTCATCTTATGAGCACAAAGCAAGTTAAGGCTTTCAAACTAATCTCATCATCAATGGCTTACTGGAGAGGCGACGAGAACAAAGCTCGACTACAAAGAATTTATGGTACAGCCTTTGACGACAAAAAAGAATTGGCTGCTTATCTTGAGTCATTAGAAGAGGCAAAGAGAAGAGACCACAACAGACTTGGTCGTGAAATGGGCCTATTTACAACAGTTGATGTTATAGGTCAAGGTCTTCCTTTGTTCACTCCTAAGGGCACAAAGATGATTATGAAACTTCAAAGATGGATTGAAGATTTGGAGGATAACGAGTGGGGCTATCAGCGTACACGTACACCTCTAATGGCTAAGAACGATTTGTTTAAGATTTCAGGTCACTGGGATCACTACAAAGAGTCAATGTTTGTATTGGGCGACGAAGAAAAGGATGATGAAGTTTTGACACTTCGTCCTATGACATGTCCATTCCAATACTATATTTATAAAAATGAGCAAAGATCATACAGAGATTTGCCTATCAGATATTCTGAGACATCAACACTCTTTAGAAATGAAGATTCTGGAGAGATGCATGGACTAACTCGTGTTCGTCAGTTCACAATCACTGAGGCTCACTTAATGATTAGACCAGATCAGGTTAAGCAAGAGTTAACTAGATGTCTTGAACTAGTGGATTATGTATTTAATGTGCTAGGTGTTCAGGATGATGTTAGATATAGATTGTCAAAATGGGATCCAGAGAATAGAGAAAAATATTTGGGTGATGATGAATACTGGAATCACTCACAAGGCGTTCTTAGAGACTTACTAGTAGAAAAGGGAGTAGAGTTTACTGAAGAAGATGGCGAAGCTGCTTTCTACGGTCCTAAGATTGATATCCAGGCAGACAATGTATATGGAAAAGAAGACACAATGGTAACTATCCAGCTAGATAATGCGATAGCAGAAAAGATGGATATGTACTATATAGATGAGAATGGTGACAAACAAAGACCTTACATCATTCACAGAACATCAATGGGATGTTATGAGAGAACTTTGGCGTGGTTAATTGAACACTATGCTGGCAAGTTCCCTACATGGCTTTGTCCTGAGCAAGTAAGAATACTTCCTATTTCAGATAAGTACGAAGACTATGCTAGAGATGTGGAAGCAAAACTTAAGAAAGCTGGCGTAGATGTAACTGTAGATAACAGATCTGAAAAGATTGGTTACAAGATTAGAGAAGCTAGACTTAACAGACTTCCATATATGCTAGTAGTAGGTGAGCAAGAGCAAACTGACGGTACAGTATCAGTTAGAAGTAGATTTGCTGGCGACGAAGGAGTTAAGCCATTGGTTGAGTTCATTTCTCAGATTACTAAGGAAATCGAGTCCAAAGAGATAAGAGAAGAACTACCTGAAGAAGAGAAAAACCAAGGTAAATAAAGCTTAAAAATATTTGACAAAGTACCGTAATAATGGTATATTACTACACGTTGTTAAAGAGAAGCAGAGTATTCCACTCTCACCCAGACACGAGGAGTGATTCGAGGTTCATACTTTTTTCAAACACTATATGTGTTTTTGGATTTGTATTTATGTGGATAATCTCTGTGATTATCCACTTTTTTATTTGTAAAAAAGGAAAATTATTTGGAGGTGCATTACAATTAACAAAGTACAGATTAACGAACAGATTAGAGATGACGAAGTTCGAGTGATTGGAGCAGACGGAGAGCAGATTGGTGTTATGTCAGCACAAGAGGCTCAGCAGATGGCTTACGATGAAGAACTTGATTTAATCAAGATTTCTCCTAAAGCCAATCCACCAGTTTGTAAAATCATGGATTATGGAAAGTTCAAATATGAACAGCAGAAAAAAGAAAAAGAAGCCAAAAAGAAACAGCACGTAGTTGAGACTAAAGAAATTAGGCTTTCACCAAATGTGGAAATCCACGATATGAAGACTAAGGCTAACAATGCTAGAAAGTTCTTAGAAAAGGGCGATAAAGTTAAGGTTACACTTAGATTTAGAGGTCGTGAGATGGCTCATATTAGCAGTAATGCGCACGTTCTTGATGAGTTTGCTGAACTATTAGAAGATGTAGCAGAAATCACCAAGAAACCAAAACTTGAAGGTAGAAACATGACTATGTTTTTGGAGAAGAAGCGCTAAAGCGCGGAATATTAGGAGGGAATAATTATGCCAAAGATTAAAACAAACAGAGCAGCTGCCAAGAGATTCAAAAAGACAGGCACTGGAAAACTAAAAAGAAACAAAGCTTATAAGTCACATATTTTGACTAAGAAGTCAGCTAAGAGAAAACGTAACCTACGTAAGGCTACTACAGCTGATAAGACAAACGAGAAAAATATGAAGAAGATATTACCATATCTATAATCTAAGGTTAGGAGGAAATTAAAATGGCAAGAGTTAAAGGCGGATATAACGCAAAGAAAAAACATAAAAGAGTTTTGAAACTAGCTAAAGGTTATAGAGGAGCTAGATCAAAACAGTATAGAGTTGCTAAGCAGTCAGTAATGAGAGCTTTGGCTACATCATACGCAGGAAGAAAAGAAAGAAAACGTCAGTTCAGACAGTTATGGATTGCAAGAATCAATGCTGCATCAAGAATTAACGGTTTATCATACAGCAAGTTCATGCATGGACTAAAGAAAGCTGATATTGATATCAACAGAAAGATGCTAGCAGATATGGCTGTAAATGATGCTGATGGATTTGCTAAACTTGTAGAAGTAGCAAAAGAAAATATTCAGTAATTTTTAAGGACACAAAATATATTTTTGTGTCCTTTTTATTTCACAAAATGAACATATTTTTGAATAGAATAGTATATAGTGTGAAATAATATATTTACGGAGGAGAGAAAATGAGCGTAATACAGATTGAAAATCTAGTTAAGAAGTATGGCGCTAATGTGGCAGTAGATGGACTTAACCTCGATATTGAGGGTGGAAAAGTCTATGGTTTTCTAGGACCGAACGGTGCTGGTAAATCTACTACTATGAATATTATTACTGGCTACATAGGTGCAACTAGCGGAACTGTAAAAGTGAACGGTTTCGATATTTTAAAAGAAAGTAAACAGGCAAAGTCATCAGTTGGATATTTGCCAGAACAACCACCTCTATACAATGAAATGACAGTAGAGGAATATTTGAAGTTTGTAGCAGAACTAAAGCAGATTCCTAAAAAGGAAAGAGCTGAAGCAATAAATACTGCTGTAGAAAAAACTGGTATTAAAGAAGTGTTTGGAAGATTGATTAGAAATCTTTCAAAAGGATATAAGCAAAGAGTAGGAATTGCTCAAGCGATTATTGATATGCCAGAGATTATCATTTTGGATGAGCCTACAGTGGGACTTGATCCAAAGCAGATAGTTGAGATTAGAGAGTTGATTAAATCTTTGGGCGAGGATCACACAGTAATTTTGAGTTCTCATTTGCTACCAGAGGTTAGTGAAGTGTGCGATTACATTTATGTGATTTCACAAGGAAAGCTAGTAGCTGAAGGTACAGAAGCTGAATTGTCAAAAGATATTGTAAAAGAAAATATCCTAGAAGTTACAGTTCAGGGTGATAAAGCCATAGTAGAGTCTCTTGTTATAGATATGGCTTCTGTCACTGACTATGGTTTGAAAGAAGCAGCTGAAGGTATTGTACTTACAGTAAAAACGGATTCGGATTCAGATATTCGTTCAGAACTATTTGCGATTTGTGCATCAAAAGGACTTCCTATTGTTGGAATGAACTATAAGGAGAGTTCTTTGGAGGATGTATTCTTAGAGATTACTGAGGACTACAAAGCTCCAGAAAAGAAATCAAAGAAAAAAGAGGAGGTGAGTGAAGATGAAAGCGATTTATAAGAGAGAATTAAAATCATATTTTTCATCAGTAATCGGCTGTATCTTTATTGCAGCAATGATACTCATTTCCGGAATATTCTTTGTGCTATATAACATGATGCAAGGATATCCAAATATGGAGCCACCAGTGTTCTACGGAGCTATGGGATTGGCACTATTTGTACCAGTATTAACAATGAAAGTAATGGCTGATGAGAGACGTCAAAAGACAGATCAATTAATTTTGACTTCTCCAGTTTCACTATTCAAAGTGGTAATGGGTAAATATTTAGCATTACTTACAATATTTGCTATCCCAGTACTAGTAATGTGCATTTATCCATTGATTCTATCAATATTTGGAACAGTATCATTTACACTTGCGTACGTAACAATTCTAGGATTTGTCCTATATGGTGCAGCATTGATAGCAGTAGGTGTATTTATTTCATCTATCACTGAGATGCAAATCATTGCAGCTATTATAGGTGTAGTAATAATGTTCTTGGGATTCTTTATGAATACAATCACAGGATTGATTTCTCAAAGTGGAAATATTGCTACAGATATTTTAGGTGTGTTCGATACTATGACACCGCTCAACAATATTATGGCGGGACAAATTACCTTAAGTAACATTGTTTACTACGTTTCTATTATTGTATTGTTCTTGTTCCTTACATGTCAGTCAGTTCAAAAGCGCAGATGGAGTGCGTCAAAGAACACAATTGGAACAAGTGTATTTAGTGCAGTTACAATAGCAATTGTTTTAGTACTTGTAGTATTTGTAAACTTGCTAGCAAACGTTGTTACAAAGAATGTATCAGCAGCTACTATAGATACAACACAAGAGAAAATATATTCAATTTCAGATAAAACAGAAAAGATGCTTAGCAAGTTAGATAAAGATATTGATATTTATGTAATGTCTTCAAAAGGTGCTATGCAGAAAGATGTCTATAAAGACTATA
The DNA here is from genome assembly GCA_017965495.1 of Eubacterium sp. Lineage (GTDB taxonomy): Bacteria > Bacillota > Clostridia > Lachnospirales > Lachnospiraceae > Eubacterium_G. The sequence goes on from JAGCPW010000008.1 coordinate 19,598, forward strand.
TTTATAAAACATTGCAAAGATACGAGGCTGCATCAAGCCACATCAATGTTGAATATAAAGACACTAAGCAGAATCCAAACTTCTACAAAGAATATACTGATCAAAGTCCAACCGAAGGAAGTTTGATTGTACTTAATAAAAAGAATAAGAAATCAAAAGTAATTGATTATCAAGATATGTTTGTTATGGATCAACAAGCAGCTATGTATGGACAACAATCTCAACCTACAGCCTTTGACGCAGAAGGACAGATTGATAATGCGTTATCATATGTTCAGTCAGACGAGTTGTATACTGTCTATCAGGTAGAGGGACACAAAGAAACTGCAGACCCTCAGGCACTTGGAACAATTGAGAACATGACAGACATTATCAAAAAACATAATGGACAGATTAAGACAATTAATCTTAATACAAAGAAAGGTCAAGATGAATTAAACACAGAAAAGTGTGCAGTTCTATTAATCTTAGGCCCACAGAAAGACTATACAAAGAATGAGGCTAATCTTGTAAAGAAATACTTGGAAGAAGGCGGAAAAGTAATTATGGGATTAGAAGCAGCTACATCTTATGGTGAAGATAAAGCTAATTTCTATTCAATTTTGGAAGCTTATAACATTAAGGTTCAAAAGGGTATAGTGGCTGAAAATGATGAAAACTGCTATATGCCTATGCAGATGGATGGATCAGGCGGACCATTATTTGCAATTGCAGAAGGAAAAGAAGGATTTGCCGATGGCATCTCCGGACCTGTAGTTTCACCTTATAGCATTGGTTTGACTAAGAAAGACAAGAAGAATGAGGATATAATTTACTCATCACTTACACCTTCTTCAGATAAAGCAGTGCTTAAGACAGACCCTGACCATGCAAAGAAGAGTACAAAAGAAAAGGGTGATGTGAGTGGACCATTTGACTTTATAGTCTCTGTTGAGAAAAATGTGGCAGCTACTGAGCCTTCAAGTGTAGGAACAGACAAAGCTAACACTAAGCAAGCAGAAATGCTAGTTTACTCATCAGTTTATTCACTTTCTGACAGTATCGATTCAATGTCATCAAATGCTAATACAGAAGTGTTAAGCAACGCCCTAGATAAATATATTGATACAGATGTGGAAACTGTAACTGTTCCTAAGAAAAGTTTGCAAGTACAGCCACTAACAGTATCTAATATGGCAGTAAGAATCTGCATGATAGTATTTGTGATTGCTCTTCCAATCTTGATTCTAGGATTTGGAATTATCACATGGGCTGTAAGGAGAAAGAAATAATGAAGAAGAGTCAAATTATTACACTAGTTGTTCTCGTGGTAGTTCTTGGAGCTTGTATTGCTGGATACTTTGTTGGCAAGCAATATTTTGCAGATAAAGAGAAGAAGGAAGAAGCAGCTAAGACTACTACAGCTTTAAAAATAGATACAAGTAAAGTGACAGGTGTAGCTTATTCTTACAATGGTAAAACTTTTACTATTGGGAAGGTTGGCGACATTTGGACTAACGTGGATGATTCTAAGATGAAGTTAAATCAAATGGATGTTGGAACAATGATTGGTACACTTAGAAACATTAAAGCGGACACAGTGATTGAAAATCCAAAAGACATTAGCCAATACGGATTTACCAAGACAAAGAATGGCATTAAGCCAAAAACACAAGAAATATATGTAAAGACTGGAAGCGATAAATATTATGATATATTTGTTGGATCTCCAAACCCATACAATCAATCGGCATATTATGTAATGATTAAGGGTGATAACAATGTTTACTTGGTAGATGGGGGCTTCACTGCAGAATTTAGCAAGACACTCAATGAACTTGAGCAGGAGAGTGCCACAGCTGATGTAAATCAATAAATAACACAAGAAAAGTCAAAGTATGCTTCTTTGACTTTTCTTTTTTATTGTGATAATATTTTTCTTGCGTTAAGCGGAAGTGTCGGAATTGGCAGACGAGCAAGATTAAGGATCTTGTGAGCGTTATGCTCGTGAGGGTTCAAGTCCCTTCTTCCGCATTTTTTTTATTTGAGGAGGTTTTTTATGAAAAAAATAAGTATACTTATGGTGCTTGTAATAATGTCTACATTACTCTTTTCAGGATGTGGAAAAGAATATGTAGAGGGAACAAAACTTAGAACGGATGGAGTATATCAATCAAAGCTAAAAGATAGTAATGGAGAATGTTCTTATATTTGCTTTTATGAAGATGGAAAAGCTGCGACCGTGAGTGATGATAGTGTAGACAGTCCAGAAAAAGCATATGAGGCATTTCACGACGGCTCTATTATTTGCAATCATTCAACATCATTCCAAACTTCAGGTGGAGTAATAGTGAGAGAAGATCAAGGTGGCAAGACCGTAAAAATGGCCCCTACTTGTATATTTACGATACAAGTTAACACAGGAACTACTACATATACATGCTACTTGAGAGGAAATGTGCTTGAATGCGATATTGTTAACCCAATTAGAACAACAAACAATAAAAAATATGAATTTATTCCAATAGACTAAACAAATCGGTGGTGTTGCGCCACCGGTTTTTTATTGTATAATATTACTAGTATGTTTTATTCAGAAGACACAATTGAACAGGTCAGAAGCGAGAATAACATAGTTGATGTAATAGGCGATTATGTGAAGCTTACAAAGAAGGGTAGCTCTTATTTTGGACTTTGTCCGTTCCATAATGAGAAGACACCTTCATTTTCTGTGTCTCCACATAAGCAAATGTTTTACTGTTTCGGTTGTGGAGAGGGCGGAAATGTTATTTCGTTTTTAATGAAATATGAAAACTACAGTTTCACTGAGGCTATGGAAGTGTTGGCGAATCGTGCTGGAATTACTCTTCCAAAGCAAGAGTATTCAAAAGCCAAGAAGCAAGAACAAGATCTAAAGACTAAGATTATTGAAGCAAACACAGAAGCAGCTAAGTATTATTATCATCTTCTTATGTCTAAACGTGGACAGACAGCTTATCACTACTTGAGAGGTCGCGAGTTAGATGATGAGACTATTACTGGCTTTGGTTTGGGCTATTCTGATAAATACAGCAATAACCTTTATAACTACCTAAAGGAAAAAGGTTATGATGATAACTTGTTAAAAGAGACTGGACTTTTCACATTCGATGAGAAGCGCGGTGTTAATGATAAATTCTGGAACAGGGTAATGTTCCCAATTATGGATGCTAATAACAGAGTGGTAGCTTTTGGTGGTCGTGTGATGGGCGATGCTATGCCTAAATATTTGAACTCACCAGAGACCAAGGTATTTAACAAAAGCCACACTGTATATGGCTTAAACAAAGCAAGAAAAGCAAGAGACAACTATTTTATAGTTTGTGAAGGATATATGGATGTTATAAGTTTGCACCAGGCTGGTTTTACTAATGCTGTGGCAGCGCTTGGAACATCATTCACATCTGGACATGCATCTTTGATTAAGAGATATGTGGATGAGGTGGTATTGTCATTTGACAGTGACGAGGCTGGAACAAAGGCGGCACTTCGCGCTATTCCATATCTTCGTGATGTTGGATTAAAGATTAAGGTTCTAAATATGGACCCATACAAAGATCCTGACGAGTTCATTAAAGAACTTGGCAAGGAAGAGTACGAGAAGAGAATTAAGAATGCTACTAACTTCTTTATCTTTGAAGTGGGTGCAAAGCAAAAAGAGTTTAACTTAAATGACCCACAAGAAAAAACACAGTTCCACAATGAAGTGGCAAGCATGCTACTTGAGTTTAAGGATGATGTAGAGAGAAAGAACTATATTGAGGCGGTTTGTTCTGAGTTTGATATTCCAAAAGATGGTTTGGAAAGTCTAGTTAAGAGCAAAGCCCTAACTTATGTAGAAAAAGATAGAAAGTATGAAGAGAAGAAATTTGTATCTAAAGAGCAGAAGAAAGAAAACGCCACAGTAGGTGCGCAGAGAATTCTTCTTGCTTGTCTGCTTGATAGACCAGAAATATTTGGAAGAGTAAAAGAAGTTATTAGTCCAGATGACTTTGGCGATGAATTCTACGTAAATGTCGCTACCAAATTCTGGGAGCAGATGGAAGCAGGAACACCTAACCCAGCATCTATAATGGGTCAATTTACAGATGAAGAAGAGCACAAGAAAGTGGCAGCACTTTTTGTATCACCTATTAGTAATGAATTAGAAAATGCTGAGTTGGAGCGTGCAATTAACGACTCAGTTATTAAAATAAAGAAGGAGAGTCTTGAGAGAAAATCTGCAAATGCAAAAGACATTAATGAACTTCAAGACTTGATGAAACAGCAAAAGGACTTGGAGAAAGTTCATATTAAGTTATAGTATGTTATCAAAAAGACTTAAAACAGTAGCAAATTTACTAACACCTTGTGAAAAGGTGGCAGACGTAGGCACAGATCATGGATATGTGCCTATATATTTAGTGCAAGAAAATATATGTAAGTTTGCATATGCAATGGATGTGAATGAAGGTCCTTTAGCTATTGCTAAGAGTAATATTAAAGAAGCTGGATTAGAGGACCAGATTGAAACTATTTTGTCGGACGGTTTCGATAGCTTTGGCGATAGAAAAGCGGATGCGATTATTATAGCTGGAATGGGTGGAGATTTAATTGTTGATATTTTAACTCGTGCTAGAACATACAGTTTTAATGAAATGATTTTGTCCCCACACAAAAGAGCGGATTTGGTTAGGAAATTTTTGTCGAATAGCGGATACAAAATATCTGATGAAAAAATGGTGGAAGATGCTGGCAAGTATTATCCAATAATTAAAGCTAATAAAGGTGAGGGATATTGCAATCAAGTTCAGTTAGAGTTTGGCCCGGTTCTTTTGAAAAACAAAGATGAGACTTTGAAGGAATATTTAGATATCGAATATCAAAAGTTTTCGAGGATAAAGAACGGACTAGAAAAAGAAGATAAAGAACTAGATAAAAAGTTAGAATTAATCAAAAAGGGATTGAACTGTTTTGAATAGAGGTTATTGATATGTTTAATGTAAAAATCAAAGACAAAACAATACAGGTGGAAGAGTTCACATCAGTGGTGGATATCGCAAATGAATACAAGGATGAGTATGAGCACGATATCGTTCTTGCTATGATTGATGGAAAACTAGCAGAACTCTCCAAATCCATAGAGGAAGACTGCACTTTAGAGTTTTTAACTACTGCGGATAAGATTGGTAGTGACTGCTATAGAAGAAGTGTCGTGTTTATGATGCTTAAAGCTATTTATAAAAAAGTTGATAAAGATTCGTTTGAAAAAGTTTCAGTAAATTATTCTTTGCAGAAAGGTCTTTACTGTGAGATTCATGGTGATGTTAAAATAACTGAAGAGTTGCTTGAAACTATTAAGACTGAGATGAAAAGTTTAAACGAGAGAGACTTGCTAATTGCTAAGAATACTCTTCCTGTTCATCAGGCTATCAAACGTTTTGAACACTATAAGATGAAAGATAAAGTTAACCTATTTAAGTATCGCAGATCTTCTAGAGTTAACATTTATAATATTGGTGGATTTGAAGATTACTTTTATGGGTATATGGCTTACTCCACAGGAATTTTAAAATACTTTGAACTTACAAAGTATAAAAATGGATTTGTTCTAAGGACTCCAGATCCATCGGCACCTACAGAGATTCCAGAGTTTATAGAGGAAGATAAACATTTTGAAGCACTCAATGATTCAACAGAGTGGGCAGAGATGATGGGAGTGCCTACTATAGGCGATGTGAACAATGCTATTTGTGATGGATCAATTAGAAATATCATTATGGTGCAAGAGGCTTACCAGGAAAAGAAGATTGGTGATATTGCATCAGACATTGCTAGTAGAGATGGAGTGAAGTTTGTTTTGATTGCTGGACCTTCAGCATCAGGCAAGACATCATTTGCTAACAGACTTTCAGTTCAGTTAGTAGGACAAGGTTTAAAGCCTCATCTAATCTCAGTAGATAATTATTTTGTTGATAGAAAAGACAATCCAGTGGATGAAGATGGAAATCTAGATTACGAAGTAATAGAAGCATTGGATCTAGAAGGATTCAATAGAGATATGGAAGCGCTTTTAAACGGTGAAGAAGTGGAACTTCCAGAATATGATTTTGATTCAGGCACACAAAGAAAAAGCGGAAAGTTTTTAAAACTAGAAAAGAATGATGTTTTAGTAATCGAAGGAATTCATTGCTTGAATGAAAAGATGACTTACAAGTTAGATGCTGATAGAAAATATAAGATTTATATTAGCGCATTGACTCCACTGCGTATAGATGAACACAATAGAATTTCAGCATCAGACTGGAGATTGCTTCGTCGTTTGGTAAGAGATTTAAGAACTCGATCTAAATCAGCGCAAATGACAATTGAAATGTGGCACAGGGTAAGAAGAGGTGAGGAGAAAAATATTTTCCCTTATGAGGCAGATGCAGATGCCATCTTTAACTCAGCTATGATTTATGAACCATCTGTACTTAAGGTATATACAGAGCCTACACTGTTTAGCGTAGTGGAGGGTTCACAAGAATACTTAGAAGCGAACAGACTACTTAAATTTTTAGATTATGTATTGCCATTACCAGAAGATGATTTGCCAAAAAATTCAATTATGCGAGAATTTATTGGTGGAAGTTCTATAGTTAAAGAATAAATAGTTATAGGAGGATATATGGATAACAGCAGAGAAGGTTACAAATTTGAAAAGATGTCTAGTTGGTGGATTAAACTATTAGCGATTATTTTTGGATTGTTCGAAATTATAAGTATTGTTTTAGGGGTTGTTTATATTATTGTAAATAAAGAAATTTTTCAAAAGATTCTTGAAATGGAAAATGGAAAGATGATTGTATTAATAGCTGTTATTTGTTTAATAATACATGTATTAATTGCATTTATGTTCATATTCACTATATATAGGGTTGGAGAATTAACAGATGAGCGAAATGTCTTGAGAGAAGAAATAGAAAATATAGATTACGACATTGACAAAATAGAAACAAAAGTAATTAAACATAGATATAACTAAAAAGTGGAATAATTTAGAGAAATGTATTATAATACGTTTCCAAATTCATTTAGAATAAAATGAATTGAGTAAAGTGGATGATCGCGTGTGTTTCACACGAGGAAAGTCCGGGCTTCAAAGGGCAGGATGCCAGTTAACGGCTGGTAGAGGTGACTCTCAGGAAAGTGCAACAGAAAGTATACCGCCACTTTGTGGTAAGGGTGAAATGGCAGGGTAAGAGCCTACCGCGCTGATGGTAACATCAGTGGCAGTGTAAACCCCATCCGAAGCAAGACCGAGCAGGAATCATATAGTTGCCCGCTAGATTCCGGGTAGGTTGCTTGAGCGTATAGGTGACTATGCGCCTAGATAGATGATCATCCTAGACAGAACCCGGCTTATAGCTTTACTCATAAAAAAGAATCTTTTGAGATTCTTTTTTTATTTAAAAATCGTTTTCTTTTATAAACTTAACTAATATCTCATTAACCTTATCTGACATGGAAGCCACAGTAGCCACCACTTCATCATCGTTAAGTGGTCCAATGTTCATATCAGCAGCTTTATTAGCTATACAACTAAGACCTATTGTCCTGAAACCACAATGCTTAGCAGCTATGGCTTCAGCAGTAGTGCTCATTCCAACAGCATCAGCTCCCATAGTTCTAAAAGCTCTAATCTCAGCAGGTGATTCATAATTAGGGCCGCAAGCTTGTATATAAACACCAGATTCTATTTTGTATTGTAAACTACCTGCTGTTTTGATTAGGTTATCAGTTAATTCTTTATCATAAATGTATGTCATATCAGGGAATCTAGTTCCAAGTTCTGTAACATCTTCACCAGCTAAAGGGGAAGGAACGAAACTAGATATTTGATCGGTAATAGCCATTATAGTACCTGCATCATAATGTACATTAATAGCTCCAGCTGCATTAGTGATGATAAGAGTTTTAGCACCGAGCATTCTAGCCACTCTAACTGGAGCGACCACATCGTTCATATCATAGCCTTCATAGTAGTGGAGTCTTCCTTGTAAAACAACTACATTGGTATCGTCAATTGTGCCAAACACATACCTACCTCTATGAGCAGCATTAGTACAAACAGGATGCTCAGGTATCTTTCTATATCCGCGCTCGACTGGATTCTCTAGGCTATCTACAAATGCATCTAAGCCACTACCTAGAACTACAGCCACATCAGGTATCATATCTGTTTTTTCTCTTATAGATTCAATATAACCTTCAAGTTTCTTATATTCTTGACTCATAATCCGTACCTCACTTATAAAATATTTTACCATATCTTAAGAAAAACTGCTTGAATTATTAGCCCTGATAATGTATCATTTGAATAACAAAAATTTGCGACCCAAATTTTTTTTGCCCATTTTTAGGCAAATTGAAAAATGGAGGTAACAATGAGACATTTACTTAGTCCTTTGGATATGTCAGTGGAAGAGTTGGACAGCTTGTTTGACTTGGCCAATGACATTGAAAACAATCCAGACAAGTACAAAGATGCATGTCGAAACAAGAAGATAGCTACATTGTTCTATGAACCAAGTACTAGAACAAGACTTAGTTTTGAGGCAGCTATGATTAACCTTGGTGGACAGGTGTTAGGTTTTTCTGAGGCAGCATCTAGTTCAGCAGCAAAGGGAGAGAGTTTAGCAGATACTATTAAAGTGGTTTCATGCTATGCAGATATCTGCGCTATGCGTCATCCGAAAGAAGGTTCAGCGCTAGTAGCTGCTAACAATGCAAACATTCCTGTTATTAATGCAGGAGACGGTGGACATCAGCATCCAACACAGACTCTTACAGACTTGCTAACTATTAGAAGTCTTAAAGGAAAACTTGGCGGATTCACAATTGGTCTTTGCGGAGATTTGAAGTTTGGACGTACAGTTCACTCACTTATAAATGCTTTGCTAAGATATGATGATGTTAAGTTCGTGCTTATATCACCTGAAGAGTTAAAAGTTCCAGATTATATTCGCGAAGCAATAGAAGAAGCAGGCTGCGAATATGAAGAGGTTACAAAACTTGATGATGTAATGGGAGAGTTAGATATCCTTTACATGACAAGAGTTCAGCGTGAAAGATTCTTTAACGAAGAAGACTATATTAGATTAAAAGATAGTTTCATTTTAACAAAGGAAAAGATGAAAGAAGCAAGAGAAGATATGCTTGTTCTTCATCCTTTGCCTAGGGTAAATGAGATTTCAGTAAAAGTAGATAAAGATCCAAGAGCGGTTTATTTTAAACAGGCACAGTATGGTGTGTATGTAAGAATGGCTCTAATCCTTAAACTTATGGAGGTGGAAGTATGATTAATGTAGATCAGATTAACAATGGTTTTGTACTAGACCACATCCAGGCAGGAAGAGCAATGGCTATTTATCATTATCTAAATCTTGATGATTTGGATTGTTCGATTGCCATTATTAAAAACGCAAAAAGTCAAAAGATGGGCCGTAAGGACATTATAAAAGTAGAGGGACCACTTGATATTGTGGACTTTGATGTTTTAGGATTTATAGATCACAATATTACAGTTGATATTATTGAAGATGGTAAGTTAGTTGAAAAAAGAGTATTGAAACTACCTGAAAAGATTACTAATGTACTACATTGTAAGAACCCAAGATGTATTACATCAATTGAACAGGAACTCAAGCATGTCTTTGTTTTGACCGACAAAGAAAAAGGCTTATACAGATGTCAGTACTGCGACGAGCAGCAAGGACGTCTATGGGAAAAGATTAAAAAGTTAGAAGAATTATAAAATAAAAAGATATATGGATTCGTCTGTATATCTTTTTGTGTGGAGGAACAATGAAACCAGTAGAAAATTATAAACCAAGATTTCACCATTTCGTATGGTTGTTTATTGTAGGATGCGTTTTGGGCGTGGTAGTGGAAGGATTCTTTTCGTTATTTGACTTAGGAGCATGGGAAAGCCACGTAACATTTTTATGGGGCCATCTAAACATCGTTTATGGAGCAGGTGCATGTCTTACATATGTAGTTGCAAACTCTTTAAGAAAAAGCAATATTTTCATAGAGTTTGTTGTATTTATGATTCTAGCATCTGTTGTTGAGTGGATAGCAGGCTACATAGAAGAAGTAGTTTTGAATTCCACATCTTGGAATTATGGTGCTCTCGGATATCTAACCATTGCTAAATACATTAGTATTCCATTCAGTATTGCTTGGGGTATTTTAGGAGTATTGTTTATTAAATTTGTACTTCCTTTGCTTCAGAGACTCTTTATGAAAATGAATGGAAAAGGCTGGGTGATTGTAGCTTGGATTATTACAGCGTTTATGATAGTAAACTTTGTACTAAGTATGTATTCATTCTACAGATGGGGTGACAGAGAAACTTGCTATACAGAGAAACAGTTCAAGGAATATGTAATTAAAAATCCTAATGACGTGAAAGGTTTTAGAAAGGTGAATGTACCACACAGAAAACCTGTATATGTTAAAGATAAAAAACCGACTAATGATATCGATAAATTCTTTGACAAAACGTGGGATGATGAGTTTATGCATAACAGATATATGGAATGGGTAATTAATTCTAAATAAAGAAAAAGCAGTATCGATTGATACTGCTTTTTAATTACTCATTTTCTTCAGTTTCTTTTTTCTTCGGTATGACATCGACCGCCACAGACTCAACTCTGTTTGAATCCATATCGATAACAGTTAATTTACAATTATCTATCTTAACTACATCACCTGTTTTTGGGATTCGCTCAAGCTGTTCGATAATCAAACCGCCTACTGATTCATAGTGGTCTGAATCTATATCAGTTCCTAGTTCTTCGTTGAAGTCATCAAGGTTAACCGAACCATCTACTTTATATCTGTGTTCGCCCACCTTTTGAATACCTTCTTCTTCGGCGGCATCAAATTCATCTCTCATATCGCCCACTATCTCTTCTAAGATATCCTCAAGAGTAATCATACCGTCCACCTGACCGTATTCATCTAGGACGATACACATTCCTGATTCATCCTCTTTCATCTCGAATAGAAGATCATTAATCTCCTTAGTAGCGATAGTGTAGAATGGATCACGCATCATTTCTGATATGTCAAATTCTTCACCGCTTATATGATTTACAATCAAATCCTTTATATTTACAATTCCGACTATATTATCAGAACTATCTTTATATACAGGCATACGAGTAAATTTATTTTCTTTAACTATATCCAAAAATTCTTCGTATGTGGTGTCGATTGAAACCATTACAATATCAACCTTTGGAATCATTATATCTTTAGCTTTAGTGTCTCCAAAGTCAAAGACATTGTTGATAATATCAACTTCCTCAGACTCCAAAATACCTTCTTCTTCAGTAACATCCATGATAGTGCGAAGTTCGCCTTCAGTTATCTTCTTAGAGTTTAGATTAATCTTTACTCTGAAAATCTTTAAGAAAATAGTAGAAATAAAGTTTAAAATGAAGATAACAGGAGTGAGTACAGTCATTAAAAAATTGATAGGCTTCGCATATCTTAGAGACATACCCTCAGCGTGCATACTTGCAATTGTTTTAGGTATTATTTCTCCATAAATGATAATAATAAGAGTTAAAATACCAACACCTACACTTACAGGAATGTTTTTGGTGACATGCTCTGTAAAGATAGTAGCTACCGAAGAAGCAGTGATGTTAACGATATTGTTACCTATAAGTATAGTTGTTAACATTTTTCTGTTATCTTGTAGGATTTTGCTTAAACGAATAGCTTTTTTATTGCCTTGATCTACTAGCATTCTAACTCTCATATGATTAACAGTAGTAAGAGCTGTTTCTGCTGATGAGAAAAAGGCTGATAATAGTAATAAAATAAATAAAATACATAGCATCGCTATGTTAATCGGGTCCATATAGACCTCCTTTTTGTGTAATATTATAAACCGTCCGATTTATAGAAAAGATTGTACAAAAAGGGGTAATTATTGTCAAGAAATGAGCGCCTAAAACACCGATTAAATAACGGAAAAATGGCTTAAAAAGTGTTTGGAAAAAAGCCACCTTTGTGATATAATTTTTTAGGAACTTTTGTTTCAAAAAAAGCCGTTTTGGAGGGTATTATGAAACATATTAAAACACTTACAGACAAGACATTAAACGATACAGTAAAAAAGGGTGGTTGTGGTGAGTGCCAGACATCTTGCCAGTCAGCTTGTAAGACATCTTGCACAGTTGGAAACCAGACTTGCGAACAAAAATAATTATAATTAATTGAATAATAAGTATCGTATAACAGAGCCGTCCATCGACTCTGTTATAGTGCGTTAATAAGCTTATTATTTTGGAGGATATTACAATGATTCATCAGTATAAAAGCAATGGATTCAATATTGTAATGGACGTAGATAGTGGTGCTGTGCATGTAGTGGACGATGTCACTTACGATGTTATTTCATTGTATGAACAAAAGAGCGCTGATGAGATTGTTGAAGCTCTAAAGGACCAGTATGATGCTGATCAGATTAAGGAATCTCTTGATGAGGTCACAGAACTAAAAGATAACGGTCAACTATTTACAGTAGATAAATATGAACCCATCATTGATGATTTTAAACAGTATCATAAACCAGTTGTAAAAGCACTTTGCATTCATATCGCACATGATTGTAACCTTGCTTGTAAATACTGTTTTGCAGAGGAAGGTGAGTATCACGGCAGACGTGAACTAATGAGTTTTGAGACTGGAAAGAAAGCGCTAGATTTCTTGGTAGAAAATTCTGGCGACAGAGTAAATTTGGAAGTAGACTTCTTTGGCGGAGAGCCACTTATGAACTGGGATGTTGTTAAACAACTAGTAGAGTATGGTAGATCCATTGAAGAAGAGAACAATAAAAAGTTTAGATTCACACTTACTACTAACGGAGTTTTGCTAAACGATGAAGTCCAGGATTTCCTAAACAAAGAAATGGGAAATGTAGTAATAAGTCTAGATGGTCGAAAAGAAGTTAATGATAATATGAGGCCATTTAGAAACGGCAAGGGAAGTTATGATTTAATAGTACCTAAGTTTCAAAAGTTAGCAGAGAGTAGAAACCAGGAGAGCTATTACATCAGAGGTACATTTACTAGAGAGAACTTAGATTTCTCGGAAGATGTTAAACATTTTGCTGATTTAGGATTCAAACAGATATCCATTGAGCCAGTGGTAGGACCTGAGGAAGATCCATATTCTATAAGAGAACAGGATTTGCCGCAGATACTAGAGGAATATGACAAACTGGCCAAGGAATATATCAAACGACACAAAGAGGGAAATGGCTTTACATTCTTTCACTTTATGATAGATCTAAGCGGTGGCCCTTGTGTATATAAAAGACTATCAGGTTGCGGCTCGGGTACAGAGTATTTGGCGGTTACGCCTTGGGGAGATTTGTATCCATGTCATCAGTTCGTTGGGGATGAAGAATTCTTGATGGGAAATGTAGATGACGGAATCACAAGACCTGAAGTGGCACAGAAGTTTGGAGAGTGCAACGTCTACTCCAAAGAAAAGTGCAAAGACTGTTTTGCTAAGTTTTATTGTAGCGGTGGATGTGCCGCCAATGCTTATAAGCAGAATGGTTCCATAAACACCACATACGACATTGGATGTGAAATGGAAAAGAAGAGAGTTGAATGCTCGATAATGATAAAAGCAGCGTTAGCTGAAAGCTAGCAAGAAAGAGGTTAAACATGAAATTCAAAATGACTAGACCAAAGGCAATAATCGCATTTGTGTTATCAATTGCTATGATAGCATTTGCTGCGTATGTATTAGTTTTTGGTGTGGCTGGATATGGCCAAGCAAAGTCTATTAAACTTGGACTAGACTTAAAGGGTGGTGTAAGTATCACTTACCAAGTTTCCAAGGATAATGGCAAATATTCACAGACTGACTTTGATGATACTATCAACAAGTTGGAGAAGAGAGTACAGGTATTCAGTACTGAAGCTCAGGTTCAAAAAGAGGGTGACGATAAAATCGCAGTTTCTATTCCTGGACAGTATGATGCTGACAAGGTGCTTGAAGAATTAGGTAAACCTGGTTCTTTGTACTTCTGTACTAAGGAAGAGAGTACTCCATCTAAGAAAGACATCAAGGCTAAGAAGTATATTCAGCTTAAGAATAATTCACAAGACGATGGATATTATAAAGTTTGGGTAACTGGTGATGAAGTTAAGAACGCCAAAGGCCAAGCATCTCAGGATGAAAACACAAAGGCCACTCAGTACGTAGTTTCACTTAAGTTTGATGACAAAGGTACTAAAGCTTTTGGTGATATGACATCTCAGAATGTTGGTAACCAGACTTATATCATTTACGATAACCAAATCTTGAGTGCACCAAACGTTAAAGAGGCTATCACAGGTGGTGAAGCTCAAATCGATGGTCAAAAAGACTTAGAAGAAGCAGAGCAGTTAGCATCTAATATCCGTATCGGTTCACTTACACTTTCTCTAGACGAGATTAGCCATAAGGTTGAAAGTGCTCAGTTGGGTAACGATGCATTGCAGAAGAGTTTGATTGCCGGTCTTATCGGTATGATCATTATCTTAATCTTCATGCTCTTCGTATATAGAATCCCTGGTATTGCTGCAGGATTAGCTCTAGTTGCATATGTAGAAATGATCTTGCTTGCTCTAAACGGATTTGACTTAACATTAACACTTCCAGGTATCGCCGGTATCATTTTGAATATTGGTATGGCCGTGGATGCGAACGTTATTATATATGCTCGTATCAGAGAAGAAATTGCTAATGGTAAAACAGTACATACAGCCATCAAGACAGGTTTCAAGGCTGCTACATCAGCCATTGTCGATGGTAACATTACAACACTTATCGCAGCATTAGTTCTTCTTTGGAGAGGTTCAGGAACTGTTCAAGGTTTCGCGCAGACTTTGGCAATTGGTATCATTATCCAGTTGTTCGAGGCCCTAGTTATTTCTAGAGGATTTGTATGGATGTTATTCCACATGGGATTCCAAGACATCAAGTTCTACGGAAAAGAGAAAGCTAGAAAAGTATTCCAGTTTGTTCAGAAGAAAGCTATTTTCTTCGCCATTTCAATAGCAGCTATTCTTGTAGGTGTAATTGCAATGGTTGCAAACGGAGTTGGCGGTTCAGTATTTAACCTTGGTATCGAGTTCAAAGGTGGTAGTTCAGTAAAAGTTGAGTTTGCTAAAGAATACTCAATCGATTACTTCAACGATCACATCAAGAAAGACTTAGAAAAAGAAGTTGGACTAAAAGAGGTTCAAGGACAGAGAGATACAGACAAACCTAAGATTTATACAATCAAAACTGAGAGACTTGAAGGAAAGAAATTTGATAAATTCCAGAAGCTCTTAATAGATAAATACAAAGCATACGATACTAAAGACAAGAAGCATCAAGAAAACTTCTCAAATGAGATGATTTCAGGAACAGTAAGTAAACAGATGAGAGAAGACGCGGTACTTGCTACAGCTATAGCGCTAATATGTATGTTGATTTACATTTGGATAAGATTTAGAAATGTACAATTTGCCCTAGCTGCGGTTACAGCGTTGTTCCACGATGTGGCTATAGTAGTTGGCTTCTACGCACTAGCTAGAGTTACACTTGGTACTACATTTATCGCCTGTCTATTGACGATAGTAGGTTACTCAATCAACGCCACGATTGTCATATTCGACCGTATCCGTGAGAATATGGGCAACCGCAGAAGAGGTGATAAAGTAATTGATATTGTAAATACATCTATCACACAAACACTTACAAGAAGTATTTACACAACATTTACAACATTTATCATGGTATTCATGATTTACATTATGGGTGTTACATCAATTCAGGAATTCACATTACCACTTATGGTTGGCTTGATTGCAGGTGCATTCTCATCAGTATTTATCACAGGTTCATTGTGGTACATTTTTAAGGGTAGATCTTACGATAAAGCCTTAAGATAATTACAAGCGGTATCACTAAACAAGTGGTACCGCTTTTATAATTTTATTGATTAATTGTTCAAGTTATGGAAAGAATGACAGAGAAGTGGATTCTCCAAACGAAGAAAGCTGACTTTGGAGAAATCGCTAAGAAATTTAATATCAATCCCATAGTCGCTAGAGTAATTCGAAATCGAGACGTTGTGGGCGATAAAGAGATAGAAGAGTATTTAAACACTAATATAGATACGCTTTCATCTCCATGGTTGTTTAAGGATATGGACAAAGCTGTTGATATTCTTAAGATTAAAATCGCAGGCAAAAACAAGATTCGTATTATTAGTGATTACGATGTGGATGGAATTTGCTCTGGATACATTTTGAACAAAGCACTATCAAACCTTGGAGCAGATGTGGACGTAGTTGTTCCACACAGAGTGAACGATGGCTACGGCATTAATGAAAGTCTTATTCAAGATGCTAAAGATGCCGGTGTAGATACAATCGTTACGTGCGACAATGGAATTGCCGCTAAAGATCAAGTGGGCTTCGCCAAAGAACTTGGCATGACAGTTATCGTTACTGACCACCATGAAGTTCCATTTGTAGAGGAAAATGGCAAAAAGAAATATATTGTTCCTGACGCAGACGCTGTTGTTAACCACAAACAAAGTGACTGTGAATATCCATTTAAAGACTTATGCGGTGCGATGGTAGCATATCAGTTGATGCGAGCTCTATACGAGAGTATGGACAAAAATCCAAAGGATTTAGAGAGTTTATTGGTCTATGGAGCCATGGCTACTGTCTGCGATGTAGTCCCTCTAAAGGGCGAAAATAGGACAATAGTTAAAACTGGTTTAGAATTGATAAAAACTACCAAGGATGTTGGTTTTAACGCTTTGGTGGAGGCTTGCAAAATCAACAAAGAGAGCATTGGCTCTTACCATTTTGGTTTTATATTAGGACCTTGTCTTAACGCATCAGGAAGACTTGATACAGCAAAGAGAGCTGTTGATTTGCTAAACGAGACTGACAAAGAAAAAGCTTTGGCGGACGCTAGAAAACTAAAAGAGCTAAACGATGAGCGTAAAGACATTACAGAGCAGGGCGCCAAAGAAGCAATAGATATGGCAAGAGAAATGAAGGACAATATCCTAGTCTTATACTTGCCAAATTGTCACGAGAGTGTGGCGGGAATAATTGCTGGTAGAGTGAAAGAGTTTTACAATAAGCCATCAATTGTTCTAACAGATGCAGAGGACTGCGTCAAAGGATCAGGCAGATCTATTGATGAGTATGATATGTTTGAAAACTTGTCAAAGGTTAAAGATTTGTTCTTGAAATTTGGCGGACACAAAATGGCTGCTGGATTGTCGATAGAAAAAGAAAACATTGATGAGCTTAGAACTAGACTTAATGATAATTGTACTTTAACAGAAGAAGACTTGATGAAGAAAATTCAAGTAGACTCTGAACTACCATTTAAGTTTGTTACATTTGGCTTGGTAAATGATTTGGCTAAGCTTGAACCATTTGGCGTAGGAAATAAGAAGCCTATTTTTGCAGGTAAAAAGATCAGTTTAAACAGATTGAGAATCCTCGGCAAAGAAGGCAAAGCCATCAGACTTGAGATGACAGATGAGAGTGGTTTCAAGATGCAAGGCATTATGTTTAATAAGTCCAAACGATTTATGAAATTTTTGAGTGATAAGTTTGGACAGGATGAGATAGATAAGGCTATGGATGGTGCAGAAAATGAAATAAACCTAATGCTTTTGTATTATCCAAATATTAATGAATTTAATGGCAGACAATATCTTCAGTTAGTTATAGAGAGTTTTTGTTAGGAGGTCACGATGCATCCAATAGATAATTATATTAGAACTATTCCAGATTTTCCTGAAGAAGGAATTATGTTTAGAGATATCACTACGGTTACACAAGATCCAGATGGTTTTAAACTTGCTGTCGATAGCATGCAAGAATTAATCGAAGATTTGGATTTTGATGTGTTGGTAGGTGTGGAAGCGAGAGGCTTCATTTTTGGAGCAGCTATTGCTTACAACATGGGCAAGAGTTTGTCTTTGATAAGAAAGAAAGGAAAACTTCCTTTTGAAACTATATCTCAAGATTATGATTTGGAATATGGTACAGCCACAGTAGAGATGCATGTGGATGCGATAAAACCAGGTCAGAAAGTCATTATTATTGATGACTTGATTGCAACAGGTGGAAGTGCAAAAGCGGCTATCGACATTGTTGAACAATTAGGAGCAGAAGTAGTTGGTAATCTATTCTTAGTAGAACTTAAAGGCTTAAATGGAAGAGCAAAACTTGAAGGATACAGAGTAGATTCAGTTATAGCATACGAAGGAAAATAATTAGAAA
>JAGCPW010000068.1 GCA_017965495.1 Eubacterium sp.
AACCACTGAGTAGATGATGTAATGGCTGGATTGATGTTAACTGTCATTACATAATTTGCCAAAGATGCGATACGCTCTGAACGCATAGGGTTTCTCTTATACGCCATGGCCGAAGAACCAATCTGACTCTTCTCAAATGGCTCCTCAATCTCCTTCAAATGCTGAAGAAGTCTAATGTCGTTTGAGAACTTGTGTGCACTTGCAGCAATACCTGAAAGTACGTTAAGCACTCTTGTATCAATCTTTCTAGAATAAGTCTGACCTGAAACTGGAATGCACTCTTTAAAGCCCATCTTCTCAGCAATCTTTTTATCTAGCTCTTTAACCTTTTCATGATCCCCTTCGAAGAGTTCAAGGAAACTAGCCTGAGTACCTGTTGTACCCTTTGAACCAAGAAGAACCATCTGATCAATCATATAATCTAGATCATCCAAGTCTAGCTTAAGTTCCATAAGCCAAAGTGATGCTCTCTTACCTACTGTCGTAGGCTGAGCTGGCTGGAAGTGTGTAAACCCTAGAGTTGGAAGGTCTTTGTAGCGGTCAGCAAACTTTGCTAACTCATTCATTACGTTTAAGAGTTTCTTTCTAACAAGTTTAAGACCCTCTGTCATAATGATTATATCTGTGTTATCACCCACGTAACATGAAGTTGCACCAAGGTGAATAATACCCTTTGCATTTGGACACTGCTGACCGTACGCATAAACATGACTCATAACATCATGGCGCACTTCCTTCTCACGCTTCTTTGCCACGTCATAGTTAATGTCATCAGCATTAGCCTTTAGCTCATCAACTTGCTCCTGTGTGACATTAAGTCCAAGTTCCATCTCAGACTCCGCCAAAGCAATCCAAAGCTTTCTCCATGTTTTAAACTTTTTATCTGGCGAGAAAATATACTGCATTTCTTTGCTGGCATATCTCTCTCCTAGTGGTGTTGTGTATTTATCGTTCATAATTTTCCCTCTCATTTTTATTATTACTCAACGGATTAATTATATAATGAGTAGTGGGTAAAATCAAATCATTGCTTTTCCTTCTGATATTCTTCTCTTACCTTTTTCATTATCTTTACACCCTTATTAATAATTTCATGTTTTCTTTTTCTTTCATCCATAATCTCATCTAACTTATCGCAGAATCCAGTAATATCAATTTCATGATATGGAAAATAAAGATTTTTTATTTCTTCTATGCTAACAAGATCTGTAATATCCTTAAATTTAATCCCTGTTAACCATTGATAATAAGCTATTGCCCATCCAGTCCAATACTCCGGACTTCTATAGGTAACAGGTTCCCTTTGAATCTTCCAATACTCTTTTCCTAATACATCATATGCCATCTCAATTCCAGATTTTCCTGCAACAATCCTAGAACTTCCAATTTCAAAGCCTCTACATACATCAGAGTCAATAAATCTTTCCCAATAATCACTGAGATCCATTTCTACATCATATACAACAAAGTCCAACATGAGACCTAGAGAGTTTCTCGCTTGATTCAAATATATTTTATCATAAGCATATGACATTTTATTTCCTCCTTAAACATACAATTTAATTCTTATAGTAATAAATCATCTAAAATTCCTTCAATTATATTGATTATATCTTCAAACACTATATCTTTTGCATAAAACATATCACCACTATATTTATTCCATCTTTGATTCATCACATCACTATTTTTAATATCTCGGAGAATATTTTTGTAGTTACTAATTATTCCTCTACTACCTCTATGAGTAGATGTGTTTAGCAATGCCTTTAGTAGTTCATTGGAATCATATGATTCAAAAGACAACTTATATAGATCATAATAATCTCTAGGTCTAGTATTTTCTGTACTTCGCGATAAAACTGTTTCAATCTTTTCTGCAAGAATAGTTTCTATAGGATATGACCAAAGTTCACAAGATTGTTTTTTATCTATTAAGTCTACAAAACTGTGTTCAATCGCAGCCGGGGTTATAACATCCCCTGTTGAAATATCAATTGTCATCGGGGCATTTATCTTTCCATAATTTGCTTTAAAGGCTAATCTATACCCTCCATATTCATCATCTTCTCTAATTGGTGTAATATACTCAAATACAAATTGTATGCCATCCCCTAACTGAATATTACATATTTTATTGAAAACATTTATTAATTCTATTTCATTCAAAGGAATGTTTCTAATTGTAGTATCTAAATCCATTGTGGTTCTTTGATCTATTCCAATAATAGATGATATTAATACTCCACCCTTAATAACAAACATATCTTTATATTTAGATTGTGCTAATCTAAACAAAAACCGGTTAGTTAAGTGTACTTGCAAAACTGCCTGAGCGGATATGTTCTTTTCTTTTGCTATATTTTTTATCTTTGCTTTCATACTCATGTCATTCATTTATAACAGCACCTCTAAATATTTTCTTATCTTAGGTTCTACTCTTAATTTTTTTGCGTATGTTAACAATCTATTTATATCTTTATTCTTGTATCCACTATATGCTTTCATAGAGGACTGCACAGTTTCAATGTCCAGATTACTTCCTCTCATCACATCGCATAATGTTCTCTCTAAATCATATACTTTCACTTTATTACCAAAAGGCGTTTTAAGAGTTATTATTCCTTCCTCGTAGTTGGTTTCTTTAACACGTGTAACAATAACATTTTCTTTTTTTAATGATGGTGAATTATACCCCGCCGGGAACGTC
This sequence comes from Eubacterium sp., assembly GCA_017965495.1. GTDB lineage: Bacteria > Bacillota > Clostridia > Lachnospirales > Lachnospiraceae > Eubacterium_G. Next base: position 2,711 of record JAGCPW010000068.1, read on the forward strand.
ATATGAAACGAAAGAGGAACTCTGTCTGAAAATCCATGCAAATACAAAGCAGTAGAGTGAGAGAAAATACCTCTATTATATTTTTGTTGCAATAAAAAATATTCATCCTCCCATTCATCGGCCAATAAATATATCCCTCTAGAAGTCATTTTAATCTTTCCTTCCGCAACTAATTCTTGCAACGCGCTTCTGTGTATTCCCATTTCTGTAATAATTTTTGAAGTAATTACTCCATTTTTTGCGCTATTTAAAATCTTTTTTTCAATAATCTTATTCATAATTTGACCTCCTTTCATCCGACAACCACACATTCTTTTATATCAAAACAGTGTGTGGTTGTCAAGCATCTCATTTCCCTATAAAAAACACGACTCTTTCGAGTCGTGTTTTCGCATCTTTTATCTTTATAATAATTCTTTTATTAATTTATTTACTAATCCAGGATTTGCTTTACCCTGTGTGGCTTTCATTGTCTGTCCAACCAATGCGCCAATGGCTTTTTCTTTACCATTTCGTACATCGTCTGCTGCTTGTGGATTTTCTTCAATCACCTTCTTGATGATTTCTTTTAATCCTTCTTCGTCGTTATCCTGCTTCATGTTGTGTTCTTCCACATAAGTTTCAGGATCCACATCATCCTTGAACATTGCCTCAAAGACTTCCTTTGCAGCACCGCGGTTTATTGTACTGTCCTCTATCATCTTGATAAGTTTTGATAGATTTTCGGCACTTACGCTTACTTGATCTGGGTCAACTGATTCTTCTTTGCAAAGTCTCATAGTCTCACCCATAATCCAGTTACTTACTTCCTTAGGTTTGTTGCCAAGTGCTACTGTCTCTTCGAACAAGTCCGCCAAAGGCTTGTACAAAGTAATAATATCTGCATCATACTCTGGCAAATCAAACTCTGAAATATATCTAGCCATCTTTTCATCTCTGAACTCTGGCTCTTTGCTCTTTACTTCCTCCATCCACTCATCGCTGATAACGATTGGAGTTAAGTCTGGGTCTGGGAAGTATCTGTAATCCTGTGCATCCTCTTTTGAACGCATTGGATATGAATATTCTTTCGTATCATCCCATCTTCTAGTTTCTTGAAGAACTTCTTCGCCTGATTCTAACAAATCAATCTGGCGATTTCTCTCATTCTCAATTGCTCTAGCGATTGACTTAAATGAGTTAAGGTTCTTCATCTCAGTACGAGTACCAAATTCTTCGGCACCCACTTCGCGCACTGACAAGTTAACATCAGCTCTCATAGAACCCTCATTTAATTTGCAATCAGAAGCACCAAGATACTGAATAATAAGTCTCAACTTCTCAAGATATGCAATAACCTCTTCAGCACTTCTCATATCTGGCTCAGATACAATCTCAATTAGCGGCACACCTGAACGGTTTAAGTCAACTAAAGATGCATCGTTGAAATCATCATGAATCAACTTTCCAGCATCTTCTTCCATATGAATCTCGTGAATGCGAACCTGTTTCTCAGTGCCGTCTTCAGTCTTTATCTCCACATAACCATTTCTACAGATTGGCTCATAAAGCTGAGAAATCTGATAGTTCTGTGGATTGTCTGGATAGAAATAATTCTTTCTATCGAATTTACAATTCTGTGTGATGTCACAGTTAGTAGCCATACCCACTGCCATAGCATATTCAACCACCTGCTTATTCAAAACCGGTAGTGATCCTGGCATTCCTGTGCAAACTGGACATGTATGTGTATTTGGTGCTCCGCCAAACTCTGTAGAGCACGCACAGAAAATCTTGGTCTTGGTAGCAAGTTCCACATGAACTTCCAAACCGATGACTGTCTCGTAATTCTTCATGCGAACCTCCTAACTTCTCGACTGCTCGTAAGTGTAAGCAGCCCTAATAACATTATCTTCTCTAAAGCAGTCGCCAATAATCTGCAAGCCAATTGGGAGACCCTTTGAGTCCTCTCCACATGGAACAGAAATTCCTGGCAAACCTGCAATGTTTACTGAAACTGTATAAATATCACCTAAGTACATCTTAAGTGGGTCACTCAAACTCTCGCCTATCTTTGGCGCGGTAGTTGGACTAACTGGTCCAATAATTACATCGTACTTAGCAAAAGCATCGTCAAACGCCTTCTTAATCAAAGCCTTAACTCTCAAGGCCTTTAAATAGTACGCGTCAAAGTAACCAGAACTTAGCACGAATGAACCAAGCATAATTCTACGCTTAACTTCCTCGCCAAAGCCCTCGCTACGAGTTTTCTTATACATATTGTGAAGGTCACGATAATCTTCAGTTCTGTAACCATATTTGACTCCGTCAAATCTTGAAAGGTTTGAACTAGCCTCGGCATCCGCAATGATATGGTAAGTAGCAACTGCATAGTTTACCAAGTCAAAATCAAACTCTTCTACTTCTGCGCCCTTTTCCTTTAGCACATCAATCGCTTTAAGAACTGACTCCTTAACTTCAGGATTGATTCCTTCGCCAAAGTAATCCTTTGGTACACCAATCTTCATACCCTTCACATCATCCACAAGTGAACTTGTGAAATCATAACTATCTCTCTTAATAGATGTAGAATCTAACTTGTCATAACTTGAAATAACCTCAAGCGATGTGGCTACATCTGTCACATCTTTTCCAATAGGTCCAATCTGATCAAGTGATGAAGCATACGCAATAAGTCCATAACGTGAAACTGTTCCGTATGTAGGCTTCATTCCAACCACGCCACAGAATGACGCTGGCTGTCTGATAGATCCACCTGTATCTGAACCAAGTGAATAGAAACATTCATCCGCAGCCACTGCCGCACAAGAACCACCTGATGAACCACCAGGCACATGCTCTGTATTCACTGGGTTTTTAGTAATTCCAAAATAAGAAGTCTCTGTAGTACTTCCCATCGCAAACTGGTCCATATTGGCACTACCCACAATCACTGCTCCAGCAGCCTTTAAGTTTTCTACTGCTGTAGATGTAAATGTTGGATAAAAGTTTCCTAAAATCTTTGTACTACAAGCTGTTAGGTGTCCTTCGTTACACATGTTATCTTTAATGGCAACAGGCACACCTGCAAGAGGACCTGTAAGCTCCCCTGCATCTATTTTGGCTTGGACTTCTTTAGCGCTCTCTAGCACTTCGTCCTTGTCGTAAACAGTGACATAGCTATTGATATCGTCTTCTACCTTAGCAATCTGGTCAAAGACAGCTTCCACAGCATCTACCACTTTTACTTCGCCTGATTTAATTTTCTTTCCTAGCTCAACCGCTGTTAATTCTAATAAACTCATTTTATCTTCCTATTCAAAAGTCTTTGGTACAATGTACGCTTCTTCATTTCTGTCTGGCGCGTTTTTAAGCATATTTTCTCTGTCATCTCCATTAGTCACTTCGTCTTCTCTAAACACGTTGTTTACTGGGAAAACATGACTCATAGGCTCCACACCAGAAGTGTCAAGCTCGTTCAATTTATCGATATAATCTAGGATTTCTCCCATGTCTTTTTTGGCTTTTTCTTTCTCTTCATCGCTGAGTTCAAGCTTCGCCAAAATGCCGACATAATCAATTGTTTCGTCTGTAATTTTGTTAGCCATAAAGACCTCCTAACCACTCATTTGTGGCTTATTTTGTGGTTAAATCCACAACTAATAGTTTAAAGAATCTAGCATAAAAAGTCAAACTATTGTATAATCGATTTATAAAGTAGAACGGATAAAATAAGGAGAAGAATATGTTAGAAGAGAGAGTTATAAAGTATTATTCTAAGAAGGATCCAAATATTGCTTTGAAGGTGATTCCTGGTCACTTTTCGACCAAACATACTCACCTAAATTGCTACTTGGATGTTACCACAATGAAGACTCGTGCCAACGAGGCTGAGCGCATCGCCATCGCAATGAAAGATTATTACAATGTGATGGGACGTCCTATTGATACCATTGTATGCTTGGACGGATGCGAAGTGATTGGTGCATTTTTAGCTAGCGAGTTAAGTCGCGCTGGTATTTTATCAATGAATGCGCACAAAACTATTTATGTGGTTACACCTGAGCACGATATTTATGGAGATATGATTTTTAGAGATAATATGAAGCTTACTATCAAAGGTAAAAACGTTCTTCTACTTATGGCTTCATGTTCTACAGGTAAAACCATTAAAGCTAGTCTAGAATGTATTAAATATTATGGCGGTACTGTTCAAGGTATCTCAACAATATTTAGCGCACTCGATTCTGTAGAAGGATATAGAATTGATGCAATCTTTAGAGAAGATGACATTCCAGACTACGAGCTTTATGATAACCATAGTTGCCCACTATGTGCAGCTGGCGAGCCTATTGAGGCTTTGGTTAATGGTTATGGGTATAGTAAGTTGTAAAACAACGAGTAGATTACCCAAAATGAAAAGGATAGACAAAGATTTATATTTGTCTATCCTTTTTATTTTGAGTATTGGACGACTGTCCACACGAAAGAGACCGAAGGTCTCTGAGTATACTCGTTGTTTTATTTTTTCCCTTTTCGCCAGATTCCATCTTTAATCGCACGCTTCCAGTTTACAACTAGCACCTTAGGTTTCTTACCCTTATAGTTTCTAGTCTCTTCTGTGATGTACTTATTGTTCATAAGATCATCTAGAGCTTTCTGGATGCGGTCTCTTGATACTCCGCTGTGTTCGGATACATTTTCTATAGTCTTGTTGTATGTACCCATCTTGCGCCTTCTGCTTAATATTGATAGCGAATTGAGTATCGCATCATAGTAGTACTGCTGCTCATCATTTGATCGAGGCATTTCTACATATGAGTTGGCAGATGATTTTAGTTTGTTACTTAGTGAATATTTTACTCCGTAAACTATAACTCTTTTATTTAGCTCTCTTAAATATTGAATGGCTAAATTGAAATGAGCATCGCCTGTGAAAATAATAAATACTTCTGGTGAACTATCCTTTGCCGCTTCTCTATAAATAGCGTCAAGTATAATAAAATCTGTGAAGTCTTTGTCCACGCCTTCTTTTGTGCTGGCTGTGTGGACTACATTTTTAGAAATTCTCTCCACTCTTGGAAGTTCAGTTTCTATGCTTCCATTAAAGTCACCAAAAAACAAAATCTTTTTAACATTGTATTCTTCTTTTAATTCTTCATACCATGATTCAACGTTTGGTCTCATTGAAAATTTATTTTTGTAACCATAATACCAATGCTCAAAATCTACGAATACTACTGCCTCTGGCTTTCCATTATTCTTTTTTCCAAATCCAAAAATATGTATCTCCTCCTTTCCTAATTATTCTGCTGCAAAGGCACTTGCCCCTACAAAAATATATAAAAGGCTAGCCACCAAAGTAGCCAGCCATTTATTTTGTAATTATTCTGAGATCGCTTTAATTCTTCTGATAGCCTCGATAGTGTTTTCTCTGCTACCAAAAGCTGTGAGTCTAAAATACCCTTCACCACTTGGGCCAAATCCTGAACCAGGAGTTCCCACGATGTTTGCTTTCTCAAGTAGGAAGTCAAAGAATTCCCAAGAAGTCATTCCCTCTGGTACTTCTAGCCAAGCATATGGTGAGTTTACTCCACCACTAACCTTGTAGCCGGCTTCTTTCAAGCCCTCTACTATTATCTTTGCATTTTCCATATAACGAGCAACCATCTCTTTAGTCTGTGCTTTACCCTCTTCTGAGTAAACAGCCTCGCCCGCTCTTTGGATAATGTATGGGGCACCGTTAAACTTAGTTCCATGACGTCTAGCCCAAAGTGCATTCAAGCTAGTTCCATCTGAATCCTTAAGTTCTTTAGGAACTACAGTAAATCCAAGACGTGTTCCTGTAAATCCAGCATTCTTTGAGAAAGATCTAATCTCAATAGCACAAGTCTTAGCGCCGTCGCACTCGTAAATAGAATGTGGTACATCGTCTTCTGTTATATATGCTTCGTAAGCTGCGTCATAAATAATAACTGCATTCTTCTCATTTGCGTAATCTACCCATTTTTGTAAATCATCTTTCTTAAATGCTGCACCTGTTGGGTTGTTTGGCGAGCAAAGATAAATGATGTCTGGAGTTTCCTCTGGCAAATCTGGGCAGAAGTTGTTCTCCTTAGTACAAGGCATATAAATTACATTGCTCCACATTTCTGTATCAGCATCATAAGTACCAGTTCTACCATCCATTACATTTGAATCCACATAAACTGGATAAACTGGATCGCACACTGCTATCTTATTATCAACAGAGAAAATATCTCCAATATTTCCTGAGTCAGACTTAGCTCCGTCTGAAACAAAAACTTCATCCGGTGCTATATCCACACCTCTAGCTTTGAAATCATTTTCTACTATTGCTTCACGAAGAAATGCATATCCCAAATCTGGTGCATATCCTTTAAATGTAGCAGGGTCTGCCATCTCATCTACTGCCTTGTGCATAGCATCAATAACTGCTGGCGCAAGAGCCTGAGTAACATCACCAATACCTAGACTTATTACGTCTTTGTCTGGGTTTGCTTCTTTGAAAGCTGCTACTTTCTTTGCAATATTGGAAAACAAATAGCTTCCTGGTAATTTTAGATAATTATCATTTACTTTAAACATTTTAAATCCTCTTCTCTTTAATTTATTATCATAAAACTGGCGCCCCTCTAGGAGCGCCGGTCATTTTATACAGTAGATAAGTATTTATCAATCTCCCAATCTGTAACCTGTGAAGTGTATTCCATCCACTCGTCCATCTTAGCTGTTGTGTATTTCTTGAATGCATCTTTACCCATTGTTTCTTTCATAAGTTCTGATTTCTTCATATACTTAACAGCGTTGTACAAGTTCTTTGGAAGCTGGATGATTCCTGCTTCTTCTCTCTCCTCGTCTGTCATTGAGTAGATATCTCTCTGAACGCTAGGTGGAGGAGTAAGTCCCTTCTTGATTCCATCTAGTCCAGCAGCCAAGCATGCTGCAAATGCTAGATATGGGTTACATGAGCAGTCTGGACAACGAAGTTCCACTCTAGTACCAGCTCCGCGTGTAGCAGGAACTCTTACCAATGGACTTCTGTTAGTAGCAGACCATGCAATATATGTTGGAGCCTCATATCCTGGCACCAATCTCTTATATGAGTTAACGATAGGGTTTGTAACAGCTGAAATTTCTTTCATGTGTTCCATAATACCTGCCACAAAACCATAAGCAGTCTTGCTTAGTCCCATCTCGTCGCTATCATCTATAAATGCGTTCTTCTTTCCTTCAAACAATGACATATTGATGTGCATACCTGAACCGCAAACTCCAAACACTGGCTTTGGCATAAATGATGCGTAAAGTCCGTGCTTCTGAGCAACAGTCTTAACAGTAAGCTTGTATGTCATAATTCTATCTGCAGTAGTGAGCGCATCACCATATTTGAAGTTAATCTCGTGCTGTGCAGGAGCAACCTCGTGGTGAGATGCCTCTATCTCAAATCCCAATTCTTCTAGTCTTAAACAGATGTCACGTCTTGCATCTTCTCCCAGGTCCGTAGGGCCCAAGTCAAAGTAACTACCGTTTTCAAATGTATTGGTAGTAGGCTCACCATGCTCACCTGTATTAAATAGGAAGAACTCACACTCTGGACCCACGTTAAATGAGTAACCCATGTCTTCTGCTTCCTTGATAGTCTTCTTCAAAATCTGACGAGGATCGTTTGCAAATGGTGTTCCATCTGGCTTGTAAACATCACAGATAAGTCTTGCAACTTTTCCGTAACCCTCTATAAAAGGTAATATTACAAATGTATCGTAGTCCGGATAAAGGTACATATCTGACTCTTCTATTCTGGCAAAACCATCGATAGATGAACCGTCAAACATAATCTCATTATCTAATGCTTTTTCAATCTGACTTGATGGAATAGCTACGTTTTTCATAGTTCCAAAAAGGTCAGTAAACTGCATTCTAATGAAATTTACCTCTTCTTTTTTTACGATATCAAGTATCTCTTTCTTTGTATAACTCATATTTGCCTCCTGAAAAATATGAAATATTAAATTAAATTCCCTATGGAAAATAGTATCAAATATAGTAGTTACCGTCAAATGACGAAAAATTGTGTAAAATTTGCGATATTGTTTGACTATACTTTGGTCTTTGTTTATTATTGATTTATAACAACTTCGGAGTAAATAAATGGGAACAAATAATAAAAGCAAAAACATCATACTCAAAATCATTCCAGGTCTTTTATTGATTTTGTTCTCTATTTTATTGTTTATTTACTACCCAAAGACTACGAGCCAAAGCCAAGTCAAAGAAACCACACACAAGTATGTTTCGGCTATCAATGTTGATTTAAAAAAGAATAAACACGATAGTCTATTCAAAAAAGTTAAATCACGTCCTAAGGACAATAGAGTTTCCTTAGAAAAGAAAGCCAAAAAGAAGATCAACTACAAATCTTCCGTTCCATATAAAGTGAAGATAAACCGTGCGGAAAACTTCGTTATGATATATGGAATTGACATTCATGGAAAATATAAGATTCCATATAAATGCTTTATTTGTTCATCAGCAAAGAACATTAAAAATACTTTGCTAGGTGATTACAGACTGAACGACCGTTATCGCTGGCATCAAATGGTAGACGGCTCATTTGCACAGTATGCTATTCGCTTCTACGATAAGTTGATGCTTCACTCAGTCCCTTACTATAGGCAGGCGCCTAACTCTTTGGAAGTGGACGAGTATAATAAACTAGGTCACTTTGCATCTCTCGGCTGTATTAGAATGCGTGTGTCAGATATCAAATGGATATACAAACACTGCAACTACGGCACTGAGATCAAGATATATGATAAGAAAGGTGAAAAGCCACCTATCCCATATGAGAAACCACAAAGACTTGATAAGAAAGATACCAAATCTTCTTGGGATCCAACAGACCCAGATAAAAAGAATCCTTGGAAAGAATAATTAAAACGTCCTATCTAGGGCGTTTTATTTTGCCCTATTCTATTCCGCAAGCTTCCTTCGCCAAACTATCGGCCAACTCGTTGTATTTGTCGCCTGTATGTGCATCTACCTTCTCAAATGTTATGTCAACCTGTTTCTTGCACTTATCATAAAACTTTTTGTAGGCCTTTGTGCCCTTTTTATTTGCCTTCCACTCACCTGTGCACCATTTGCTTATTCCCAAATAGTCGTGGTAAATAGTCAAATAACTAATCTTATTGTCCACAGCAAACTCCATAGCCTTCATAGCTCCTTGGATTTCGCCTGCCACGTTTCTCATGTCTACTAGATCTTCATCTTTGGAAGAGTCTTTCATTCTAAGCTCTTCTCCTTTGTAGAACATAACCACGCCGTAGCCAAAGACCTTAGTTTCTTCATTATAACTTCCATCCACATAAGCCACTGCTTTTACTGTGTTGGAATACGGCATATCTTCATCAGGTGTTTCCTCATTGGAAAGCGGACCACTTTGGTCCTGCACCTCATGTAAATTATCAAATGTTAATTGTTGTCCAGACCAACCCATATATGCGTAAGCCTCAGCCTCGCTCTTGAAACTCTTGTAAAGAGCTCCCGGATAGCCTTTAACACTAGCCTCGCACTCTTCCCAAGTTTCAAATACACCGGTAGTCTTTCCTACTTTAACTGCGTAATACTTTTTACTCATAATTCACCTCACACGCAAATTACTTTTAAATTAATCACGTACCTTAATGTGTGCTTCTCTTAACTGCATCTCGCTCACTTCGCTTGGTGCTCCACACATCATATCCTGAGCGTTACCATTCATTGGGAATGGAATAACTTCACGGATGTTCTCCTCTTCTCTTAGAAGCATAATCATTCGGTCCACTCCTGGTGCCATACCTGCGTGAGGTGGTGCACCATACTGGAATGCATTGTACAAAGCTCCGAACTTTTCTTTCAAGTCATCCTCTGTATATCCAGCAATCTCAAATGCCTTAACCATTATCTTCATATCGTGGTTTCTGACAGCTCCTGATGAAAGTTCCACACCGTTACATACAATATCAAACTGGTATGCAAGGATGTCTTCTGGATCCTTACTCTCAAGCGCTTCTAATCCACCTTGTGGCATTGAGAATGGGTTGTGTGTAAATATCATCTTCTTGCTCTCTGGGTCATATTCATACATTGGGAAATCATGAATGTAACAGAACATAAATTTCTTATCTTCTATTAACTCTAGTCTCTCACCCAGTGCTGTACGAATCTCACCAGCATAAAGAGATGCTTGCTTTTCTTTGTCTGCGATAAAGAAGATAGTATCTCCCACTTCCAGACCAGCAGTCTCTCTTATTTCTTCCTTCATATCTTCTGGGATAAACTTATCAATTGGTCCCTTGTATGACATATCTTCCTTCACCTCAAGGTAACCAAGTCCACCCATACCGATGCTCTGTGCAAACTTTAAGAGTTTCTCGTGGAAGCCCTTTGACATATCTGCATGAACTTTAATTGCTCTAACAGTTTTTCCATGGAATGGTTTAAATGTACATCTCTGGAAAAAGTCTGTTAAATCGATAATCTCTAGTGGGTTTCTCAAATCCGGCTTATCTGTACCGTATTTAAGCATAGCCTCTTCATATGTAAATACTGGGAATGGAGTTGTTATCTCTTCATAACCTTCTGGCTTGAACTTGTTAAATGTATCAGCCAATACTTCCTCTCCCACTTTGAATACATCTTCCTCTGTAGAGAATGCCATCTCAAAGTCAAGCTGATAGAAATCGCCAGGAGTTCTATCTGCTCTTGCATCCTCATCTCTAAAACATGGTGCAATCTGGAAATACTTATCAAAGCCTGACACCATAAGTAGCTGTTTATACTGCTGAGGCGCCTGAGGCAAAGCATAAAACTTACCCTTGAACTTTCTAGAAGGGATGATGTAATCTCTTGCTCCCTCTGGAGATGAAGCACATAGGATTGGAGTTTGAATATCCATAAATCCCATCTCTGTCATCTTGTTTCTTAAATATGCAATAAGTTCTGATCTAAATACAATATTATCTTTAACCTTAGGGTTTCTAAGATCTAAATATCTATATTTGAGACGAACGTCCTCTCTAGTTTCTTTAGATGTAACTATTTCAAATGGAAGTTGTTTGTAAACCTTACCCAAAACATCCACTTCTTTAGCCTCTAACTCGATAGTTCCTGTTGGAATCTTTGGGTTGTAAGTCTCCTCATCTCTGTGTTGGATAGGACCTTCCACTGAAATACAGTCTTCTCTAGTTAATCCCTCTAAAAGAGAAGTGTCACGCATAACTACCTGCATTACACCGTACATATCACGAAGGTCGATAAATGACACACCACCGTGATCTCTGATATTCTCAATCCAACCAGCAATTCTTAAAGTATCACCTACGTTAGACTCAGAAATCTTGTCCATTGTCACTTCTCTGTACTTGTTTGTAAAATCCATAACTCTTACTCCTTTTTTAAGTTCTTCCCTTGGAGTGTTTTTCCAATTGAAAAAGCCCACCCCAAAAGTCAAAGCTTTCAGGACGGACTTTTATATTCTTAATTGTCCGCGGTACCACCTGAATTGTTGTTTTAAACAACCCCTCATCGGTAAATCGCATTTGATTTTCCTGCCATTAACGATTGGCTACGGCGCCCCTACTAACCTTAGCTTTCAGTTTGCAGCTCGGAAGTGTTATTCACCGTAATTCATTCTATGGGTATCTCACCATCACCCACTCTCTCATAGCGATAAATACGGCTACTTCTCTTCGTCTTCGCTATTTGCCGTTCATTATAGTATAAAGGGGGTCCAATGTCAATTGAAATAAAAAACAGGTGTTAATAATAACACCTGTCTTTTATAAACAAATTTTTATTTAATTATTAAATAATTTCATCCTTTGCACCATCGTAGAATGCAGCAACTGAAGCCTCAATATATGGAACTAACCATAGGAATCCAATTCCGCATGTAATACATGATACAAGTGCCCATCCAATAAATGTGAACTGTAGTACAAAGTAATCAATCTTACGTCCGTGCATAATCTTTCTACTTGTCTTAAGAATCTGAACTACTGACATATCTGGATTATCAATTCTAACATAGTAAACTAGTTTGTACATAAATGTAGCGATAATACCAATAACCGTAGCTGCTACAAAGAATGCAAAAGCTAAGAAGATCAATGGTCCTACACGACCAACAAAGTATCCAAGATCATCTGAGCTAGCTATTTCTCCAAATTTCAACATATCCTGTGTTCTTCCACCAGCGATACCTAGGAATAATCCTCCAATAAATGATGGAATAAAGTAGCATAGCCAAATCACAAAGAATTGAAGAATTCCAACGCAGAATGTCTTAGCTGGCATTTCTTTGAATCCGTCAAATACATTACCAACAGTAAAATCTTCACCTCTGTTAGCTCTCAAGAATGCTTTAGATTGAGCATACTGGAATAGTGGTGAAATAACTGCAAGTGCAATAATAGCAATAATGAAAAATACAGTGCCTGCAGCTGTAGTTGAAGTAATCTTGATACCTTCAGCTGTTTGTTTAGTAGTTGAAAATGATGTGCCAATTCCATAGAAGATTCCAGGAATAACGCCTGTCAAAAGAGCAGCTACTAAGCATAGCAAGATTGACTTACCCCATTTACCTTTTAATGAGGCTTTTGCTTGTTTCTTAATTAATAATCTGTTCATAATATCCCTCCTATTATAGATACAATAATTTTATCACAAATATAGTGTTTTTAACAATAATAAAAGCGATTAGAAAACTAATCGCTTTTTATTTTTATTTTTTAAATATTCTTATTCCAAGTTTAATAATTTCATTAATGATTACTACTGACAATGCTACTAGTATCATCTTGCCCCACATTGCCATTGATAGTCCAACTGTTCCAAATACAGGTTTTCCAAACTGTGTAATCACAAACTGGATAGCTAGCACAAGTAGGAATACTCCAAGCATCAACTTGTTCTTCAAAATGTTTTTGTACATTGGTGTAGTATCTAGTTCTCTACAGTTAAACGCATTGAACAACTGGAACAATACAAACAATGTGAAGATAACTGTGGCTGATCCTTCTTTGCCTGCGCCCAAAAAGTCTGTGAAATACTGAACCAAACATACTATTGATATGAAAACACCATTTAGCATTATTCTAGTGAACATCTTCTTAGAAATAATATTTTCATTTCTCTTTGTAGGTTTTTTGTCGAAGAGGTTCTCTCTCATAGGTTCGAGTCCAAGCGTGAGCGCTGGTGGACCGTCCATAATGATATTGATCCACAAAAGTTCAAGTGCTGTAAACGGACTCTTAAATCCAGCCACTATAGAAACAATAATTACCACTACTGATGAAACATTAACTGTTAGCTGGAACTGAATGAAACGCTTAAAGTTTTCATAGATTCCACGTCCCCATTTAACAGCCTTTACTATAGTAGTAAATGAATCGTCCAAAAGCACAATATCGCTGGCTTCTTTAGTAACTTCTGTACCAGCAATTCCCATCGCAATTCCTACATCTGCATGCTTGATAGCTGGCGCATCATTTATTCCATCACCTGTTACTGCTACTACATTTCCTTCACCCTTAAGGAGCTTAACCACTCTCATTTTAATCATAGGTGTACTTCTAGCAATAACACGAATCTTCTTTAGAGCTTCTATTAGTTCTTCATCGCTCATCTCATCTATTTCTTTGGCTTCCACTGCTATTCCGTCATCGCCCAGCAAATGAAGTTCGTTGGCAATAGCTGTTGCAGTAACAATATTGTCACCAGTAAGCATCTTAACTTCGATACCAGCTTTGCGACACTTCGCCAAAGAATCATAAACATCATCACTCACTGGATCTGATATAACAGCGAATCCGTCAAAACTAAAGTCCTTCTCTATTTCTTCATCTGACTCGCCATTGTAACTGTCTAGTTCTCTGTGAGCAAATGCAATAAGTCTTCCTGCTTTTTCTTGGAATGTAGCCATGATAGTGGTCAATTCTTTTTCTTTGACTTCGTCCACATTGCTACATCTCGCGATAATCCTCTCTGGACTACCTTTCATATATGCCATGATTTTGCCGTCCATCTCCACAATTCTTGTCATAAGTTTTTTCTGTGAAGAGAACGCAAATGTTTTTAGTTCATTAGATTTGTCTCTGATACTCTCGTAATCAAATCCGGATTTTTTAAGTCCAACTAAAAGCGCACACTCTGTAGGATTTCCCACGAATGTGTATCCTTCCTCATCCTGATTCAAATTAGCATTAGAGTTAATAGCTGCATTGTTAATTAGCATCTCGCTTTTAAGTCCATCAGGCTCTATCAAATTGTCCTCGACAAAGAACTTTCTAACAGTCATCTTGTTTTCTGTAAGAGTTCCTGTCTTATCAGAGCAAATGATATTTACGCAACCGATAGTCTCGCAAGCTACCATCTTCTTAACAAGCGCATTTTCTCTAGTCATCTTTATAATGTTAAGGGCTAGTGACACGGCTACTATAGTAGGAAGTCCCTCTGGAACTGCTGCTACTATAAGCACAATACTTGTAATAAACGCTTCAGATATTGAATTGAAGTTCAAATCAGCACGCATCTGCCAAATCTGAATTCCAAGAACAACTACTGCTGCTATTATTCCTAGAATAGCAATCATCTTGCCCATTCTGTCTAATTTTTCTTGGAGAGGTGTAGTAGATTGATTCACTGAAGATAGTTCGCCAGCAATCTGTCCAAACTCTGTATCCTTACCCACTGCAGTCACTACCATCTTGGCAGTACCACCGGAAACGAAACATCCAGAGTATGCCATATTCACTCTGTCTGCCACTTGAGTTCCATCGTCACCCACAAAATCTTCATTCTTAGTAACGTGCTCGCTCTCACCAGTAAGTGTAGACTCGTCCACATTTAATTCCTGGGTATCAATCAATCTTCCGTCTGCTACTATTTTGTCGCCAGTTTCTAGCAATAAAATATCACCAACAACAATTTCGCCCTGAGTCACATACTGTGCCTCTCCGTTTCTGATAACTTTGACTAAGGTGTCTTCATTAATCTTATTCAAAGCCTCAAAAGCTTTGGCGCTCTTGCCTTCGGTGACAATTGTTATAACAACACTAAGTCCGATAGCTACGAAAATACCAATACACTCAATGAAATTGTACTCAGCACCTCTCATATAGTTGGCCGCATTTACTGCCACTGTAATAGCGCCAGCAATAAGAAGCAAAATGAGCATAGGCTCAGTAATTGCATCCCATATTCTTCTTAAAAGTGATACCTTCTCGCTGTGTCCAAATGAATTGGCTCCATTCTTTTCTCTAGAAACTTTTACTTCATCATCATTAAGACCCACATTGGGGTCAACATTCAGATTTTCCAAAACATCTTTCGCTGTTTTTTTGTAACTATCCATAGTTTAGTCCTTTATGTTTTGTAGTAACAATTTAGTCTGTTACTATCTCAAAATTCTTCTTTTGATTATGTTCATTTAGGAAACGGTATGTGTTCGAATCCTTTGTGCAGTGAACTTTAACACCTTTTGTCTTTCCAAAGATGTCATCACCCAAATAATCAATTGAATCTGGAAGAGTAATACTCTTAAGTTTACTGTTTGCAAACGCATTATCGTGAATCTGAGTGATTCCCTCGCTCAAAATAATCTCCTCTACATTTGAAAATGCAAATGCATAAGATTCAATAGTCTTAACAGATGCTGTAACAATAACTTTCTTCGTTTTCTTTGCTCTATCGTAATCTGTAGAGAAAGTATTGGCTGCAATATCAGTAGCATCCGATGGCACTCTCACACTTTCCAAATCGCCAGTGTATGCCACAAGCGTATCATCTCCGTCTATCGCAAATCCTTCACTATTAAACAAACCATTTCTTGTGTAATAGTCATTAGTAGTCATATTGTAATCTACCTGATCTTCCGCTGCTTCTTTCTTTGAGAAGTAGTACACTATCTTGCCATGGATGTTTACTTCAAAATGCTTCGACAAAGAATAATCTTCTAAGTCATCTGTATCAGCCGCGTAATCAGCTTCCAAGTACTCATCTGTATAATCAATAGGATAATCGCTTCCATCAATATTGATAGTGTGCTCACCTATTTTGTATGTTCCTTTATTTACAAGGTTTCCATCTACATCATGCTTTACGTAGTCTCCACCGTCCATGTCCACTACAAACACATCGTCCACATCCACCATGTACCATTTTCCATCTAGGTCTACAGACTTGTAGTTTTCCTTGTATGTCAAAGCTTCATGCTTTTTAAACTTAACGAATGATACCATAAAAACAATCATCAAGAAAAAGATGATATCGATTATCAATATTCTTTTTGCATTTCTAATTCTTTTTGTAGTACTTCCCATTTCGCTCTCTCTATAAATTTACTCACCAACTAACATTATATCAAAAATACTAACTGATATGAATATACAAATATCTATATTTTTGCTATTTATCTTGCTCTGCCTCGTCCAAGTCTTTGTATCCTTCCATATGGACAGTGTTTTCAATAGTCATCTTCGCAAGGTTCTTTCCCTCGTGGAACAATCCCACAATAAACTTGCCATACATCTTTATAAGTTCATCTGAATATGTCAAAAGTTCTCCGCGAAGGTATGTCTCATATGAAGTGTTATAAAGCGAGTCATTTTCTTTTGTAATGTCTCTGGCATCTCCAGCTAGTTTCGGATATTCTTTGGCGAACTCTTCCATCCAACCAACTTGAATGTCCACTATCTGATCTACTATCGCTCTAGTCTTTGCATCTTTGACTGGAAGGTTCGGCTCAAGTTCTCTGTATTCTTCAGGCGCTGTGCTTTCCATCATACGAGCGTACTTTTCAGTAATCATATTCCAGCCCTTCGCCTGATTTTCTTTCCAAAGCGCAAGAAGAGTCTTTAGCATCTCGTCTGTCCAAGTCATATACTGGCTCTTTCGCATCACGCTAAATGTAGGCCAATCATCCTGACAAGAAGCTCTGCCGCCCTCGTTTTGGACTTTGTCAAAAACTTCAAACTCTATTTTAACTATCTCGTCAATAATCTCATCTCTGCTCTTAGTTTTAGGCTTAACTAATCTTGCAGCCTGTGGCGCCATCAAAACTTCATGCACATAGTCACCCAAAAAGTTTGAGTTTTTATCTTTGATGATTCCCTGCTCTTGTAGTTCATTCAAAACTAACTTTGCAATCATCTCAATAATCATAACCTTCTGGTCTTCACTGTTGATTATTCTGCTATCGTACTTGAAATCTTTCCAGCACTCTCGCTGGTCCTTTGTATCAGCCAAAGTCCTTAGCATATCTCCCACCTCAGGAAGGATTTCCAAAGACTTAGAGCCTGTAAGCAACCACTTATAATATGGTGCATATTGATCGTTAAGTAAGAACAGACAGTGAAGTGTGTCTTCCATATACTTAGCAATACAGATTGCTGCTGTCACATAATCTTTTCTAGCCATAGCGCGCGCGTAGTTTGCCTGTCCCATCTGCGACATCGAACTAATCATTCTAGCAAGTTTCACTCTGTACGCTTCAGGTGGCTGCGCCAAAAATCCTGCACGTCTTCTACTAAACTCGCCCAAATCATCTCTCCAAACTTCGCCGTTTGTAACTGTAGCCAGTTTATAATCGTCTATCTCCACCCAAGCCGCAGCTATTTCTGGAGCCTCTCTATATCCAGTGTACTGTTCGAAGAAATCTCCCATTCTCCAAACACCCACTCTGCCTTTTCCCATCTCGGTAGTGGCTCTTGTTATTCCCATATATGTCTGTGGGAGCTTGTCGTACTCTTCTTGCACCTTATCTCCCATCTCTTTGTATAGTTCCTTTGGAAGCCAAATACAAAAGCCCGGTCCAAAGTCATGGTCTCTTGAGAAAGCATCGTCGTAGCCAAAGACCTCTGAGCCCTCGCCCACCAAACCAACTGCCATCTGATCCTCATACTCAGGGAACTTCTCGTGAATCATCGCTCTACCGTATTCTTCATAGAACTTTTTGCATATCTCCATTCCCGTCAAACCATCAGCCTCTATCGATTCTGGATTTCCACCTATCTCTTCAAAGTTAGCAAGAACAGTTTTATATGCATCACTTTCTTTGCCCATATTTATTTCTATTTCCCTTAGCGCTTCTTCATACAACTTTTGAGCTTCATTTGTGTTTCCTTCTTTCACCATCAAAGAAGCCATAGCTGCCAACGCTCCGCTATAGTGGAAATTCTTAACTTCATCTTTTCTAAATATATCTAAAGCTTTTTCAAGATGAGCCTTTGCCGAAGGCAAATCACCTAGTTCTACCTCGCTAGCTGCAAGATTAGAAAGTGTGGTAGCTACTTCTATCTCATGTCCTTCGAGCTGCTCAATAATAGAAAGCGCCTTCCTCAAATGCTCTGTCGCCATTAGGAAATTGTCCATCTCCTGATACAAAAGAGCAATATTGTTATGTAGACTAGCAAATTTGTAGTCGTTTTCATCAAGCTGCTCGCGGTAAATCTTAAATACAGTATTGTAGTAGCCTAGTGACTCCACTTTTTTGCCTGCTGCTCTGTAAGCATTTGCAATATTTTGCAGACTAGTGGCATACTCCACTGTTCCTTCCAAATGATTGCGATTAAGCAAGCTGATTGTTTCATCACACGCTCTTAGACTCTTGTCATAATTTCCTGTATCTCTATTAAAACCAATGATTTCGTTTAGAATTGTAATTCCAAGAAAATCATCTCCGTTTTGGAGCGCAGTTTTTAAAGAGTCATCTAAAAACTCATCCACTTTCGCCAAATCTTTTTCGGCAAACAACTTATTTAATTTTTCGTAAAACTCATTAGTGTTCATTTTATTTCCTTGGAAAACAAAAGAGGCATATAGATGCCTCTTTATCTGTTTATTTTACCTTTTCGTAAATTTGATCTGTTAGCATCTGGATTATTTCATCCACTTTGTCTAGGGTTTCATCCACTGGAACCATTTCCTTATCAATCTGTTTATCCCTAGTAGAAATTTCAACTGCATTCTCAGCCAAGTTTCTTGGACTAACTACTACCCTTACTGGTACGCCTAGCAAATCGGCATCTGCAAACATAGCACCAGGTCTAACATCTCTATCATCGTAGATTACTTCAATGCCCTTGGCCTGGAATGCCTCGTATAGTTCGTCAGCCTTAGCCTTTGCTTCAGCATCATCTGCTCTTAGACAGCAAAGATGAACTTGCCATGGAGCAATAGTGATAGGCCAGATTGGACCCCAATCGTCGTGGCTTACCTCACAGATAGATGCAGCCATTCTGCCCACACCTATTCCGTAACATCCCATGATTGGATATTGCTCTTTGCCGTTCTCGTCTAGGTAAGTAAAGTTCATAGCCTCTGAGTACTTTGTTCCAAGTTGGAAAATGTTACCAACCTCGATACCTCTCTCTATCTTGATGGAGCGCTTGCCACACTCTGGGCAAATACCACCCTCCACTATTTTGGCTACGTCCACATACTCTGGATTATCGCAATCTCTGTCCACGTTAAATCCCTGGTAGTGGTAATCTACTTTGTTAGCACCTGTCACAAGATACTCGATATCCTTAAGTGACTTGTCAAACAAAACAGTAACTCTCTCGTCAATTCCCACTGGACCAATAAATCCTGCAGTAATAACGCTGTCGTCCACTATTTCACCTGGATGAATCTCGCATCCTACAGCGTTTGCAAGTTTTGTTTCATTAATATCTAGATCGCCGCGGATAAATGCAACGATATATGAATCATCTTCGTTTCTCTGATATACAACAGCCTTAGCAGTATTCTCAGCTGGCACATTTAAGAACTCGCAAAGTGCTTCTATAGTTCCTGTACCTGGAGTCTCTACCATTTCAAGGTCTGCTATCTTTAGATCATTCTTGTTTTCAAGAATAACTGGTGCTGCTTCCACGTTTGCGCTGTAACCACAGTCTGGACAAACTGCAATTGAGTCTTCTCCAGCTGGAGTTAGTAGCATATACTCGTGTGAAATGCTTCCACCCATCATACCTGAATCAGATGCTACTACCTTTACTTCAGGAATTCCGCATCTTGCAAAAATTCTATTGTATGCATCGTACTGCTTCTGGTAATACTCTTCCAAATCTTCTTGAGATGTATGGAATGAGTAAGCATCCTTCATAGTAAACTCACGAACTCTAATCAATCCAGCACGTGGTCTAGCTTCATCTCTAAACTTTGTCTGAATCTGGTAAATCATAAATGGATATTTAGCGTAACTGTTAGCCCACTCGCGAACTAGTTGCACTGCTGCTTCCTCGTGAGTCATTCCTAAAACCATCTTAGAACCAGTTCTGTCTGTGAATCTAAGTAGCTCTGAGCCCACACTCTCGTATCTTCCTGACTCGTCCCATAGGCTAGCTGGAAGTGTTACAGGGAATAGGACTTCCTGTCCATCGCATTTATCCATCTCATCTCTTATGATGTTTTCTATCTTTTTAGAAATTCTTTTCATTGGTGGATACTGTGAGTAAACTCCGTTTGCCACATTTTTGATATATCCACCTCTAACCATTAGTGCATGGCTATCTATTAAACAACTGGCTGGTCTTTCTTTAAACCTATCGCCTACCATATTTGCTAGTTTCATTTCATTTCTCCATTCTATTTATGTTTAATCTGTTTTATGCTTGCGCTTTCTTTTTCTTGGGCGCGGGGTCTGGAGCCTCTTCATGATGAGTGGCTCTCATCTCAATCTTAGGACTTCCATTTCCGTTTATGTACTCTTCTGTAATAGTAACTGTTCCAATATTGTCATCCTTTGGAATCTCGTACATAATATCAAGCATCAACTCTTCAAGTATCGCTCTTAGCGCTCTTGCCCCAGTCTTTCTCTCCATCGCTTTCTTTGCGATAGCGTGAAGTGCTTCATCAGTAAACTGAAGTTTAACTTCATCAAGTTCTAGAAGTTTCTGGAACTGTGCAATAATCGCATTCTTTGGGTCCGTCAAAATCTGTACAAGCATATCTTCTGTAAGTTCATCAAGTGTAAACATAATTGGAAGTCTTCCCAAGAACTCTGGAATCATACCAAACTTGCGAAGGTCATCCGCATTCACATTTCTGATGATATTAGGGTCTTTGTCGTACTTGTCCGACAAATCACTCTTGAATCCGATAGCTGCTTCTTTATTTAATCGTTCTTTGACGATGTCCTCTAAATCTGGGAACGCTCCACCACAGATAAACAAAATGTTTCTAGTGTTAACTGTAGCTAGTGGTACCATTGCATTTTTGCTAGTAGCACCCACAGGCACTTCCACTTCACTACCCTCAAGTAGCTTTAGCATACCTTGCTGAACTGACTCGCCGCTCACATCACGACTTCTTGTAGTATCTTTCTTGGCAATCTTATCAATCTCATCAATAAACACGATACCAGTCTCTGCACGCTCCACATCATTGTCAGCATTGGCAAGAAGTTTTGAGATAACACTCTCGATATCATCGCCAATATATCCTGCCTCTGTAAGTGATGTAGCGTCAGTAATAGCTAGTGGCACATCAAGCAATCTAGCCAAAGTTTTAACTAGATATGTCTTACCACAACCTGTAGGTCCAATCATAAGCATGTTTGACTTATCAATCTCAATCTCGTCCATAGTGTTAGTAGCCACTCTCTTGTAGTGGTTGTAAACAGCCACAGACATAATCTTCTTCGCATGATCCTGACCAATCACATAATCATCAAGCATATGCTTAATCTTATGTGGCGCAGGAATCTTATTGATATCAATCAAAGGCTCTTCTCTCTTTTCAGCCTTTTTCTTAAGTTTCTGCTTGTTAGGAACCTCATTTCGAAGGTCCTCTGGTGTCATCATATGAACACCTGGAGTATTAAGAAGCTTTTCCAATTCTTCCTTTGAAATACTCACTCCCATACCCATGTTTTGCATGCTCTGGAAACTCTTCTGCAAGCAATCCTCGCACACAGTTACATTTCCAGGCAAGTCAAATAGCTTGCCGCACTTGCTCTCTGGCCTACGGCAAACATAACAAACCTTTTCGTACTGAGATTCATCGTGGGAATCACTGTTATTTCCAGTATTTTCCTCACTCTTAACATCAGAATCTTCTGTACTTACTTCATCAGTTTCAACTATATTTTCATTTTCAAATTCTTCGTTTTTATCCTTGTTTTCACTCATTTTTTCTCTCCCGAATATTAAAATATTCCACCCGTTAGTTTACCATATATTATAATAAAGGGCAAAATAGTTATCTATGGATAATAGGCATAAATGAGCCAGTTGAAAGTGGCTTAAAACACTCTGCAGAGATGATATATTTAATTAATCAGTACGAGAAAAGCCATAGGGACAAAAAATGTTCACCAAAACATTTTTTGGAACGAACAAGAACGAGTATTCATAAGGAATACTCGTTCTTTTGAGTTCGTGCCCGTAATGGCTTTTCTAGTAATGATTATAATTAAATATCATCTCGAAGCCGTTTTAAGCCACTTTCAAGTAGTGCATTTATGCATATTACCATGGAAAACTAAAGAAATCTTCACCGTCATCGCTACTACCATAGCCATCATCGTAATTATTACCACTATTGTAGTTATTATTATCCTGACTTCCTCCACCAGTATTCTTTGTCTGTTTTCCAAGTGTAACCTTTACAGTCTTGCTCTTATATCCATTGTCTCTAGATGCCACTTTTACTTTAACTGTCTCGCCTGCTTTGTAGTAATCAAGTGTGCTAGATAATTCATCCATAGACTCGATAGTTTTACCGTCTAACTCTGTAATAACATCGTTTTCTTCTATGCCAGCCTTATCTGCTGCTTCACCGTCAAAGACTTCTTTCACTAGTACTCCCTTAGGAATTGAATATATTTCGCTGCTTTGCTCATCCACTGTTCTACCACTGATTCCAAGATAGCCTTTGCTCTCCTGTGAGTTCTTTGTACGAGTTTTCTGCTTTTCTAGTTTTCCAATTTCACTCTTTACTGATGAAATAGGAATAGCAAATCCCATACCTTCTACAGATCCTGATGAACCAGTTGATGAGTATTTAGCAACATTGATTCCAATAACTTCGCCCTTCTGATTTAGAAGTGCTCCACCACTGTTACCGCCGTTGATAGGTGCGTCTGTCTGGATTAGTTTTCTCTTTGTTCCATCCAAATCCACTTCTCTATCTATAGCACTGATAACACCTGATGTTACTGATTGGCCAAATCCAAGTGCGTTACCAATTGCAATCGCGCCGTTTCCAACCTTTAGCTGATTAGAATCACCAAGTGTAGCTTTTCTAATTCCGCTCTTAATCTTAGCAGGAATATCTTTCATATTTACTGAAACTATAGCTACATCTAATTTGTCGTTTGTACCTTTAATAGATCCAGATACAGTTTCTTTGTTCTTCTGTCCGTAGAACTGAATAGCAAGTTTATCTGCGCCTTCTACCACATGGTTGTTAGTAACAATCAAAAGTTCATTATTATTTTGGTCCACTATAAATCCTGAACCAGCAGCCTGTTGCTCTTGCTTTTGTTTTCCACCATTTCCATAGCCATTGCCAAAGTAGAAATCATAAATATCATTGCTGCTGCTCTCTACAAATGTAGTACTTGTAATAGCAACTACAGAAGGCATAGCTTCTTCCACCACTCCAGAAACATCTGTTACTGTGTAATTGCTAGCGCTGTTTGAAGTGTTAGTAGAGCCAATATCTTGCTCTGCTACAGTTTCCTTCTGTGATTTAAGTGGATCGTTAGAATTCTGCATACTTTTAATTAATACACAACCTCCCAATGCACAAACACCTAAACCAATGACAATAATTGCTACAATCAAAGCAATGATTGGACCATTATTTTTCTTTGGCGGTTTTTTCTCGCCATTTGATGAATCGTTTCCGTCATTCACATTTTCATATTCGGCATCCACAAATTCATTGTTTTCGCTTTCTTTATTATCAAATTCTTCGTAATACATAACAAACCTCCTTGTTCCATATATATTGAATCTGTTATATTCTGTTGATTATTATATTTTTAATCTGTGTCTATTTTGTGTACAAAAAACACAAATTTGATGAAAAAGTGCACAAAAAAACAGGTTGCCTTTGCAACCTGTTTTTTTATCTATAGTATGGGCTCTTCCAATGATCGTCATAATCAAAATCATCTGGGTCACCCTTTTGACTTGTATCTATTCCCTCAATCTTTGTTGGGTCAAATCCGTCAGAAGTCTCATTTACTCCTGTTCTAGTTGCTATTGTGTAACTAGCATCATTAACTGTAGATGTAGGCTGATAGTTTTTCTCATTGTACAAATACTTGTGAAGTGTCTTAACGTTAGTAGCTAGTGTCTGAGGAACTACATAACTTGCACCATTGTAAGTACCTGTCTGGAGTTTTGAAGGGAAACCTTCACTACCATTCAACTCGAAATCAAATAGCACTGGAATCAAATTCACAATAGAGTCAAAATCGAAACTAGTAGAAATAATTCTGTTCTTCTCCGCATCTGCATTAAGAACCTCATCCACCATTTCCTCTAGCTGACTCACTCCAGCTTTCTTAGCCTTTTCAACCAACTTCATAATAACGCTTCGCTGTCTAGCTGCACGTCCAAAGTCGTTACTGATTCTCTCATGAGTTTCTGGATCTACAAATGTCGCTTTACGTATACGACAGTAAGTAGCGGCTTGAATACCGTTTAACTTAATATTCTTACCGGTCTTTTTAACTTTTTTGCCGCGCTTTCCTGTGGAACTAACCGTACTCTTCATATGGTAGTTAATCTGCTTCTTCTCTTCTTTCGTCAAATTAACTTTAATTCCACCGAGCGTATCTATGATTCTCGCAACTCCGCCAAAGTTCACTGTGACGTAGTCCGTCAAATCCAAATCCAAGTTTTTATTTAGTGTATTGATAGCAGCCTCTGCTCCACCATTTGAGAATGCAGAGTTAACTTTAAAGTAATCCTTCTGTTCACCATCTTTATTGTAGATAGCCAACATAGTGTCACGATAAACTGACGCCATCTTAACATCGCCAGTAGTATTGTGAATGCTAACAATCAAAATAGAATCGCTGTTTGAAGTATCAAGTTCTTTCTTTCTAGAGTCCACACCAAACAATACAAAGTTCATATATTCCTTAGAATACTTATACTTCAAATTGTTCTTGATAAGTTTGCTCTTGTCAAACTCATCATCAAAGACTCCCTTTTCGAAAGCTTCACTTCCAAACCATTTCATTAGCTGCTTGCCAATGTAAGTCTGAGAAATACCCTTGATAAATGCAGCCTTTACTGGTGGTACAAACCAAATAATACCAATCGCAATAATTAGCGCCGCAAACAATGCTTCAAATGTTATAAGGATTCTTTTCTTTCTTCTAACACTCTTCAGTTTTTCCCATTTTGTTTTTTCTTTTTTAGCCATAAAAAATATTATTCCTTGTTATAACCACTTGGGTTGTTCTTTTGCCAATTCCATGAGTCTGCGCACATCTCTTTGATTCCGAATTCTGCTTCCCAGCCTAATTCTTCCTTAGCCAAAGATGCATCTGCATAGCATTCTGCAATATCTCCTGCACGTCTAGGGGCAATCACATATGGAATTTCCACTCCACTAGCATCTTCAAAGTTCTTAACCACTTCTAAAACGCTGTATCCTTTGCCCGTCCCTAGATTATATATTTTAACGCCAGGGTTTTCAACTATTTTTTCCAATGCCTTAACATGACCCTTTGCCAAATCCACCACATGGATGTAATCTCTCACTCCAGTGCCGTCTGGTGTTGGATAGTCATCGCCAAAGACATTTAACTTCTCAAGTTGCTTGGTGGCAACCTTAGTAATATATGGCATCAAGTTATTTGGGATTCCATTTGGATCTTCACCTATCAATCCGCTCTTGTGAGCTCCGATAGGATTGAAGTATCTAAGCAAAATCACATTCCACTCTGGGTCTGCTACATTAAAGTCCATCAAAATCTGTTCTAACATAGATTTAGTCCATCCGTATGGATTAGTACAAACGCCCTTTGGACACTCCTCTGTAATAGGAACTGTCTCTGGGTCTCCATAAACTGTGGCTGATGAACTGAAAATAATATTCTTAACACCATGCTTTCTCATAACTTCGCACATATTAAGTGTTCCAGAAATATTATTCTTATAGTATTCAAGTGGCTTTTCAACACTCTCGCCCACAGCCTTAAGTCCTGCAAAATGAATAACAGCATCTATGTCGTTCTCGCCAAAGATTTTATCCATCGCATCCATATCAGCTATGTCATTTTCATAGAACTTAACTTGAGCGCCAGTAATCTTTTCCACTCTGTTTAATGACTCTTTTGATGAGTTAGATAGATTATCTACCACTACCACATCGTAGCCGTTATCTATCAGTTCAACTACAGTGTGGCTTCCAATATATCCTGCGCCACCTGTCACTAGTATCTTTCCCATATCAACCTCTATTATTTCTTCTCAATTGTCACTTTGACTTTTGCAGTGTGACTTCCTTCTATATAAAGTCCGTCTTCCACATATTTGTCTAAGTTTATTTCAAGCTCAATATTACTGCTTCTTCCTTTTATATTAATAGGATCATCTATAACTAACTTATCTACTTTCTTAAGTTTGTCAGCTTCTCCCACTAACTTGGCATTCTTAGGTGTTACCTGAATACTGCTCTTGTATCCAGACTTTGGTTTTCCTACTGTATCAATAATAATAGGAACTTCCTTCTCCTGACTCAAATGGATATCCACTTTAACATTCTTTTTGTAAAGTTTTGCGTGATCAGGTTTAATAGTCTTTCCATCTTTGTCTAGGAATACAAGTTTACAAGTCTTTGAAAAATCTTCATCGGCTTCATCAATATCACATCTAGCCACTACTTTATCAATCTTCTTGTGAGCTGCTTCGGAAGCTTTCACTAAAACATTGTTAAAGCTCATAGACTTAACCTTCGCTGCATATCCTTCGGCAGGTTTTCCTATAAACCTAATTTCAACTGGATATTTTTCTTTTACTACTTTATTTATATCAATTGTAACTGTATTAACATCTTGCGAAATGATATTAACACGTCTAGCTTTTGATCTATCTTTTAGTTTTACTGTAACTGGCGCAGCCTTTACCATAGACAACTCTTTTAGAGATGCTGTGGCTTTGAAATCGTCAGCCGTCAAACCACTAACTACTGATCTGTTTCCAGAAATAGTTACATCTACCTTTTGCTTACTTGTAACATCATAAACCAATCCCTTTTTGGTGAGGGCTTTTTGGTTAGTAATAGTAATAGGTATATTATGAACAGTGACCGTTGTAGATGGATCACTAGTGTTTACTACTGCTAGCCAAATGATTGTACCCAAGATAAGCGCAACAATCTTAAGACCAATGTTCTTTGTGAAAGCGTCTTTAATCTTACTGCTCTTCGACATCGCGGTCACTTCCTTTCTTAAAGATTTTGCCACCTTTCACCATCTCTTTATCTTGAGACTTAAGTAGTTCAGAAGTGATAGTAGGCTGATCTGCAAATCTAGTTAGTTCACCATCTCTAGCTAGCGATACAGTACCTGTTTCTTCTGACACTACAATAACTAGACAATCTGCTATCTCAGATAGTCCAACTGCTGCTCTGTGGCGAGTACCAAGTTCCTTACTTAGTGACAAGTTCTCAGACATTGGCAAGTAGCAAGTGGCTGCCACTATCTCGTCGCCGTCTATAATAACAGCACCATCATGAAGTGGTGTGTTCTTTTCAAATATATTAATAAGTAACTGACTAGTAACCTTAGCTTCTAGTCTAATACCTGTTTCTACAAACTCTATCAAGTCAAAGTCTTGTTGTATTACGATAAGTGCTCCTGTCTTGGTCTTAGCAAGTTCTTTAGTAGCACTTAAAATATTATCTAAAGTCTTATCGCTAAATCTTTCCTCATATGTAGGGCCAGCAAATCTAAATACTTGGAACAACTTGTTTCTTCTTCCAAGTGCCTCTAGCGCACGTCTTAACTCTGGTTGGAAAATGATAACCATAGCAATGATACCAACGCTCAAAGCCTTGTTCATAATCCAAAGTACAGTAGTCAGATGGAAAACTGATGCTATAAACATAAATATGAACAGCAAAATTAGGCCCTTCATAAGAACCCATGCTCTGCTCTTTCTAAACCAAAGAATAATGTAGTAAACAGCGATTGTAATAATTATGATTTCAACAATGTCGCTGATGTAAATATTTGGGATAGAAAAATATTTATTGAAGAAATTGTAAATGTTATGAAATATAGCGCTCAATTATCTCTCCCTTCTAACTGGTGCACTCTTCTTTCTTCTCTGAGCGTTAATTCTCTTAACGTTCATCTCTGGAGCTGTCACATTAATTTTAGGAACAGCCTTTACATAGTAATAGTACTCGTCATCCTCAAACTGCGTGTTCTCCGTTCTAGAATAATCCACAGAGAAAACTAACAATTGCAATAGGTATGCAATGATAAATGAAATGACGGTGCCTATAATAACCCACAATATTGAGAACTTTGCGTTAAACAAAATTCCGCCTACCAAAAATGCTATCAACTGGAAGATACTTCCCACTACTACAGCTATTTCCCAAGAGTGATCTACAGATCTTCTCTTAAGTCCGTAAACTAGTGCGATAGTAATTGCAAATACTACAATTGATAAATACATACTTGGATTGCTAGTGGCAATGTTAACAATTGATGAAACTGCAGAGATAGTCTCCTTACTTCCATCCGCATTCTTTGAAATAGTCTGAATAGCTTCTGAGTTTTTGTTAACAACATCTATTAAATAGTAAATGATAGTTCCAAATGTTACTGAAACGATAGCTACTGGTGTAGAAACTAATCCAGCCACAAGTGGAATAACATATGGTATCTTTAAGTAAAATGCTAGTGGTACTAACACTAGATATATTCCCTGCTTTGGAGTAAATCTCAAGAACAAAACAAGCAATACAATAAGCAGAACTGATACTACGCCAGCTAACTCTAATGAAATGTAGTAAACATCGAATACCATTACAAGCATAGCGATTATTACATCTATTCTCTTTGGCAAGAATGCCATAACTACTGCCATAAGTAGCATTACTGGCCACATGTTTACAACTGGTGCGTATCCAATATTGAGTTTGAAAAGGACAAGCGCAATAAATGAAAAGATAAATTTAAAAACTGGCTGCAAAACAAATTCATGCTCAGCATAAATGTTTTTAACTTTTTCTTTTAATGTCATCAAACTAATCATCTTCCATTTCCTCCTCTAACTCATCGATAATCGCGTCGTACTCTTGCTCTTGAATTCTGTGTAGTGTTTTTAAATCACCATTGTATTCTTTTAAGTGTCCGCGAATCTCTTTAAATTTGTGAGAGTAAAATGCGTAACTGTAAATCAGATATAGCACCACCACAATGATATAGATTAAAATCATGGCAATCATCATAATGATAAAGCTGGTAGTAGTTGTCATTAAGCCAAACATTACCTCTGGCAAATATGAGAACAACAATACCATAATCAAAATATATCCTAGAGTTACACACGCAAAAGAACCAAGCATTTTAGAGGATAGGTAATCACTCTTAAAAAGCTTACTCGTTGTGATTTCGTCTTTAAAATGTTTTTCTTCGTACAGTGATAACTTCGTCATCAAAGTTATCTTTTCATTATTTAACATATAGACTCCTTACGGTCTATTAATCTTCTTTAACTGTTGTTTCGAAATTTACTTTATACTCGTCAATTGCTCTAATTTCTGCTTTTCCTTGTGGATTTACACCCACGCCCACTACATATCCAAGATAAACATCTTCAGGATTTTTATCATTTACGTATGTAAAGGCAACAGATGCTCTACCACCTTTTTTACCCTTACCAGATTTAGTAACAGTCTCAATCTTTGCGATATATTTTCCATCCTTTACTGTCTCTTTCTTTAGGGTAAGTTTATCTAGCTCAGCAATAGTAGTTTTCCATGAATAACCTTTTTTATTATCATCCAATTTAATATCAAGAGACTTTTTATCATCTCCCACTTCTACAAAATCATAGTCACTGCCACATGCGGCAAGTCCTAGAGTTGTTATTATCAAAATTAATCCGATTGCAAGAATCCTTTTCATGCTTTTCCTCCTAGTTTTATATCATAAAACACCAAAATAAGTATATCACAAGCAATAAAATAGCGCCACAGTTAAAACTGTGACGCTTTCTTGGTTTTGCTTATTTTTCAAACTTAATCTTGCTTCCTGCTGGTATAGGCTCTGTGATAAATGCGTTAGACCCAATAACTGATCCTTTGCCTATCACTGTCTCTCCACCTAGGATAGATGCTCCAGAGTAAATAGTAACATCATCTTCTATAGTAGGATGTCTCTTCTCACCCTTAAGACCAATCACATCTCTTGTACTTAGGGCACCAATTGTAACACCCTGGTAAACCTTTACCCTGTCTCCGATAATAGTAGTCTCACCTACCACTATGCCTGTGCCGTGATCGATAAAGAAATACTTACCGATAGTAGCACCTGGGTTTATATCAATACCAGTTTTACTGTGAGCATACTCTGTCATTATTCTAGGAATAAGTGGCACTCGCAACTGCTGTAGTTCGTGAGCCAATCTATAAACAGTGATTGCATATAATCCTGGGTAAGACAAAATAATCTCATTTTTATTATATGCTGCAGGGTCTCCCTCTTGGAAAGCCTCTACATCTGTATCTACATACTCTCTAACCTTCGGAATTCTATTAAAGAACTCTAGGGAAATCTTTTGTGCTTCCTCTGCTCTTACATCTTCTGAAGCATCTTTCATATCTTCTCTTTGAAGAAGAGCAACTGCTATCTGCTTGTTTAGATTGTACATTACATCCTCTATCAAAACAGTAAGTCTACTGTCCATATTGTAAAATCTATAATGACGCTCTCTAAAGAAGCCAGGGAATACAATTGTTAGGAGTTTGCTAATCATCTCTTGCACCATTCTAGTGTCAGGCTGATCAAACAACTCTACATTGTCAATATCCCTATCTCCCTGATAGTCTTTTAAAATTTTATCAACAATTTTTTTGATATCTTTATTTGTATCTTTCATTTGTTTCACCTACTTAAATAGTATTCTTTTGAATTATAACACATATAACACAAAAAGAGCCATCGAAATGGCTCTTTTTTATGCTTAATCAATATTTACTCTTAGTAGTTCTCTTCTCTTACTTCGAAGAAACTCTGTGGATGAGCACATACTGGGCAAATCTCAGGAGCCTTTTCTCCAATAACGATATGTCCACAGTTTCTACACTCCCACATAGTAACACCAGCTTTTTCAAATACCTGTTTAGTTTCGATATTTTCTAAAAGCTTGCGATATCTCTCTTCGTGTGCCTTCTCTATAGCAGCCACACCTCTGAACTTCTCTGCTAACTCAGGGAATCCCTCTTCATCAGCTTCCTTTGCCATTCTGTCATACATATCAGTCCACTCAAAGTTTTCACCTTCAGCTGCTGCTTGAAGATTTTCCTCAGTAGTTCCAAGTTCTTCTAATTCTTTGAACCAAAGTTTTGCATGCTCTTTCTCATTGTCAGCTGTCTTTAAAAACAATGCTGCAATTTGCTCATAACCAGCCTTCTTTGCAACGGATGCAAAGTAAGTGTATTTATTTCTTGCTTGAGATTCACCTGCAAAAGCTTCTCTTAAATTTTGTTCTGTTTTTGTACCTTCGTACTTATTTCCCATTTTGATTCTCCTCCGATATTTCCTTTAGAAATATATACTAAATATATAGAATGATTTGAAGTCTCTCTGTTTCTTACCAAGAATGTATGGTTCGATACAAACGATTACTTTATCGTTCTTCATGTAGAACTCTAACTTCTTAAGACTAGTTTTCTTAATATACTTCTTAGCTTTCTTTTTGTAAGACTTAGACCAGTTCTTCTTGTCTATAGCCTTATACATCTTCTTCTTGATAGTCTTAGTAGAACCTTTAACTACCTTTTTGATGCCGATCTGTTTACCAGTTCTAGCATCGAAGTTATATCCATACTCGTCAGTGTTCTCTGCTCCACCTGCGTACCATTTAAGAGTAATACGAATACTTAGGATATTATTCATATTGTACTTAACTTTAGATGTGGCTGTGAAGTAATAATCATCTTTAATCTTCTTAGCATCATCTTCTGCTACCCAAGTATAGAAGTTAGTTGCACTTCTTGATTTCTGGAATCCATTCATATCATCCTTAAGTGCCTTGTTGATAGCCTTAGCACCATCCACACCACTTACAGTGATTAACTGGTATGTCATAGTAGCTTTGATGTTTTTATATTTCTTAGCACTTGAGAATAGATTTACTTTGCTTGATTTAGTAGTAGCTTTTTTCCATGTTGTAAGTTTAAGTTTTGTTGCTACATATTTATACTTAGCTTTTTTGTTTCTTGTAACATACAATCTAAATGTACCAACAAGGTGTTTCTTACCATCTCTTAGGTTTGAGAAGTAAACTTGTCCTTTTACGTAGTAATTCTTCTTAGAAGTTTTCTTGATACTATCAATTTCCATTACTACTTGAGAATCTCCCCACTCACCTGGGTATAGAGTAACTTTAGAAGTCTTCTTTCCAAACATTCTCTTTGAATACTTGTTAACTTCTTTCTTTTTCTCTGTCATGAAACGAAGCATATCAGCTCTAGCAGTAACTTTGCTAAAGTTGTATGTCATAGTCTTGCCAGCCTTCATGATGTACTCTTCTGTCACACCAATAGGAGTAGAAAATTCATCTACAAGTTTCATAAGACTCTTCTTGTTAGGTACTGTATTAGTAGCATCTACAGTAGCGCCCATAGCTGGAACTGCTGTGATTGAAAGTGCTACCACAAGTACTGTTGCTAATAATTTTTTTGTTAATTTCATTATTTTTCCCTCCCACAAGAAAATTTATAAAATCATTCTTTAGTATTATATCATAGACTTAATACTTAAATATATGCTTTTTTATTATTATCACAATTTATTTTTGCTTAACATTGACTATTACATACTCAGAAATACATCCAGTCTTGAAAGGAAGTCCCCATCCAGCAATACCTGAACTTGTGAAGAATGTAGTATCTCCTCGCTTCACCTCTCCGTATCTACTGTCATTAGTATGGAAAATATCTGTCATCCAACCCAAAGGAATCAACTGTCCGCCGTGTGTATGTCCGCAGAGTACTAAATCAGCTTTTGCCTTTGCCTCCGCGTCAAAATCATTTGGCTGGTGATTCAAAACAATGCTGTAAGAATCTTTACTAACCGGCATCATCAAATCCTGAATAGGCATTCTATTTTTGCTAGACTTATCTTTTCTTCCGATTAAAGCCACTTCTTTGTTAATATTCTTAATACTATCCTCTAGCAAAGTTACATTATTCTTGGCTAGTTCCTCTTTTAGATCCTTAGTTGAGAAATTTCTATAGTGGAAATATGCACCATCGTGATTTCCCATTACCATATAAACGCCATACTTGGTCTTCATCTCACCCAAAGCCTTGGTAGCATCTAGCATTTCCTGCTTGGTAGTATCATCGTCCACATAGTCTCCAACCACTACCACCATATCAGGATTATTCTTCATAATGTCTTTGCTAATTTTCTGAAACTCTTTGCCGTCAAACATAGTTCCCACATGAGAATCAGTAATCATAGCAATCTTTAGACCTTCATCGCCAATCTTTTTGTCGGTGTTAACAGTGACTTCAGTTTTTTGGATATTGTGCGCGTTGTAATAGCCATATCCAAAGAAAATAACAGTAATTAGCACTGCCACTGTACCTGCAATATAAATCTTATAAGACTTCTTGGTAAACTTTCTGATAATCACGCCTACCAAATCGCAGATTAGCCAAATAATCACCAAGTACATAGTGATTATAAGAATTGGTATCATTTCAAAAAATGCTAGCACAAATAGCACTAGCACTGGAATACCTGCTATAGCAAATTCGGCTCTTTTGCTTCCTCTCGCAAGTTTTTTGACGAAGTTAAATCTCTTAAATCTAAACAAAAGATATACCGCTTCTAACACTCCCATTGTTATAAGGAAGCTGTACCAAATATACATACCCATAGTTTCTCTCTCCTATTTAATTTTCCTTGTTTCTATGTAGAATCTCTTTTCATCCGCTTCATTCATGGAGAAAGTCTTTCTTGGGAGCGAGCCATCTTGAATGATTGCGTCAAAGAAATTGTCCTTCTTAATTCCTTCGTAAATAAAACCAAGTGTGTTTTCTTTTTTAGCTAACTTTTTAACTACGTCCTGACCGTGAATGTAATCTACTCTCACCTCAGGGTTTTCTTCTATATAAAGGTCTATAAATCCTTGGAGCGTTCCAACAGGAAGTTTGGCTGTGGCTTTCACGTCAAACTCGCCCTCTTCTTCGCCCACATAGTATTTGAAATTCTGCATTCCACCCATACCGTTTTGCATAGTGTACTCTTTAAACTCATTAATGAAATTTTCTGCATCCACATTGAACAATACTCTAAAAATTGACTCAAACTCCTGAGCACTGTTGTGAACGTTTTCAATTTCCACTAACGCATAGCGGTTCAAAGGATTTTTATCCTTCTCGTAGCAAGCCTTGGCTGCCGCCAAAGAATGATTTCCATCGCCTACGGCAAACTGCAAACCATCATTTTCCTCGGCAAACTTATCTAGTGCCTTTTCCACATCTTCTTGCATCTCTTTAGTTAGCAAGTATCCTGTGATATGACCGCCATCTTTCATAAGGTCAAAATCATAAACCACTTCTAGTTCATCTTTTCTAGCCTCTAGCGGTGCTACGATAGTTTTGTTTGCATCGTTAAATAACATCAAAATATGTGGCATTTCAAGCGGTGCATTCTTTCTAATCTTAATACGAGGTGGAAGTCTATCAATAATAGTAGCTTCTGTAGCACGAATCAAAGTCTGACTACCTGGTGTGTAATCGTACTGTTCTAGGTCTACCATTCCTACTAGGCCTTTGCGGACTTTGTCTCCCACTTGTCTTTCCACGTATATCATTGCATCTTTGTACTCTTCAAACATATCGTTATCCAAGTACTCCTGCATAGTCTTGTTTATTTTTTCGATTTTTTCAGTATTATCCTTCTCCAAGTAAATCTCAGGGAGCATAATATTTAGAGATGATGGTGCATCGCCCACTATCTCTTTTACATCTTCCCAGTACTCCTCGTCTGAAGTGTACTGATCACATGCTATTACTGCCCACTTTTCCATATCTTCTTTAGTGGCATTCTTTGGCAGAAGAATATCTGCCGGATAAAAACAACTCATTTTCCTCGCATCACATAAGGCTTTATCCCTAGTGATTCCTTCCTATTTTTTTATCTGTTCCATTATACCATTAGAGCATACTATATCAAGCAAAACGGCTCCAAAAATGCCACCATTTCAAAAACAAGGGACAAATATCAACTGTCTTTTTATTCCGATTTATGAGATAATTGACTTAGCGATGATTGAATAGTGTCGGACTTTTTTATTCAATCAAAAGAATAATTTAATATAGAGGTGATCGAATGATTTATACAGTAACTCTTAACCCGGCTATCGATTATATTATGCGTATGGACGAACTCCATATGGGAATAACTAATCGCTCAAA
>JAGCPW010000069.1 GCA_017965495.1 Eubacterium sp.
CGCAAACGACCAAGCGAATACTCGCTTCTTTTTTTAGACACTACAAAACGGACGCGCTGACCTTTCAGCGCGCCCTTTACGATTGCGGTTCCTTCTTCACCACAATCTACAATTCCCTTGTTTGGGAATTTAAGTTTGATCACTTCTCCAGTGTATTCAACACCTTTTTTCATTATCTCTTATTCGTCCTCGAACTTATCATCATCCTCGTCAAATAATTCATCATAGTCATCTTCAAAATCGTTGTAACGGATTTTGTCGATTAATCTGTATACTGAATAAACAGCGCCTGCTGCTGCAGCTACTACTGCTATTACAAGTACAACAATACCTAATTTCTTGAATGGTTTTTTCTCTTTTTCCTCTTTGATGAATTTTCCGACTTCGAGTCCTTTTTTGAATTCCTCTACGCCTTTTTTCACTTCATTAATACCCTTTTTAAAATCTTCCATAGCTTACTCCCTTACGAAATATTCATACAAAAATTATATCACTCCACAATGCAAAAGTGAAGAAAAAATACATTAAAAAAAGGAAAAGCAAAGGGTGTCGAGCGACTTTTCTAGCGAGCACCCTTGTGCTTTTCCTTTTTATATTACAGTTTCTTCAG
The DNA here is from genome assembly GCA_017965495.1 of Eubacterium sp. Taxonomy (GTDB): domain Bacteria; phylum Bacillota; class Clostridia; order Lachnospirales; family Lachnospiraceae; genus Eubacterium_G. The sequence continues at coordinate 611 of JAGCPW010000069.1, forward strand.
TTTTGCGAATGAGGCCATCATCATCTTTTGTCCGTAATCATCGAAATCGACGGTTACTTGATAATCTCTTGCTCCATCCTCTATTTCCTTTACAGTTCCCTCTCCAAACTTAACGTGTGAGACTCTGTCTCCTACTTTATAATCGACTTCGGCTTTCTCTACTGAGAATTCTTTGCCAAATGATGGTTTGTTTTTAGGTTTCCCATATGATGGCTTCTTCTTAAATGCTTTTACTGCATCGCTATTTGATGACTCATCTCTTCTTCCCTGGTAACCACCACCATGTCCAAGTGATCCTTCATATCCACCGAAGTTGCTGAAACTATTTTTCTTTCTCATTCCATGAGCCATAGTGTCAGTCACATTTTTGCTATTAACAATCTTTTGCGGAATCTCTTTTACAAATCTAGAAATCATATTGTATTGAGTTTCGCCGCGAATCATCCTGCACTTAGCATAACTGATAGTAAGTTTCTTCATAGCTCTAGTGATAGCCACATAAGCAAGTCTGCGTTCCTCTTCTAGTTCCTCCGTATCTTCTGACATTATAGTCATATAACTTGGGAACAATCCATCTTCCATACCACATAGGAAAATATGCGGATACTCTAATCCCTTTGCACTATGGACAGTCATCATTACTACATAACTGCTGCTCTCATCTAGCGTGTCTATATCAGATACCAAAGAAACCTCTTCTAGGAACTCTCCCAAACTTGGCTCTTCAGCATTTTCTTCATATTCAGCCACTTTGCTAATCAACTCATCTATATTTTCGATACGCGCTTCTGCCTCATCAGTTTCTTCTGCCACCAAGTCAGCTACATATCCAGTAAGTTCAATCAACTTATCTACCACTTCTTGAATAGACGCATCCATATCACGCAAACTTGTAATTAAATCTGTAAAACCTTTAATCTTTTTGGCTGTGCCTGTATTGATTCCTGGCACATCACTAGCCACAAGCAAAGCCTCATAGAAATTTAAGTCGTGTTCTCTAGCATAAGTCTTTACCTTGTCTACAGTAGTTAGTCCAATTCCACGCTTTGGCACATTTATAACACGCTCCACCGACAAATCATCCGTAGGATTTGCAATAATACGTAGATATGCCAAGATATCTTTAATCTCACGTCTCTGATAGAAGTTTTGCCCACCAATGATTTTGTATGGGATATTCTTCATCATTAGTTTTTCTTCTAGCGCACGAGACTGCGCGTTTGTTCTATACAAAATGGCATAATCGTTATAATCTGCACGACCATTGTCCACTTCTTCTTTAATAGTATCAGCTACCATCTCGGCTTCCGCAAAGCCATCTTCAGCCTGATATACTTCTATCTTGTCGCCTCTATCTTCGTCGCACCAAAGTGTTTTGTCTTTTCTACCTTCGTTGTTTTTAATTACAGCATTGGCAGCATCTAGTATGTTTTTAGTTGATCTATAGTTTTGCTCTAGCTTTACAACTCTTGCATTCTCAAAATGGTTTTCAAACGACAAAATGTTTCCAATATCTGCGCCTCTAAACTTATAGATAGACTGGTCATCATCGCCCACCACGCAAATATTTTGATACTTGGACGCAAGAAGCTGTACAAACTTAAACTGAGCAACGTTCGTATCCTGGTACTCATCCACCATAATGTACTTCAAGCGCTCTTGATACATATCAAGAACCTCTGGATGCTTCTGGAAAAGTTCAACAGTCTTCATGATTAGATCGTCAAAATCCATAGCGTTACTCTTCTTAAGGATTCTTTGATACTCCTCGTATATCTGAGAAATAGTTCTCTCCTTAAAATCGTGAGTAGCCAAATCTCTAACATCTGAAACTGTCATTAACTTATTTTTAAAATCAGAAATCTTTGCCACTACACCTTTCTCTTTGAAAAGCTTAGTGTCTAGATTCATCATCTTAATAATGTCTCGCATTACTTTCTTCTGATCGTCTGCATCGTATATAGTAAAGTCATTTTTATAACCAACTTGATCTGCAAACCTTCTGAGAATTCTCACGCAAGCCGAGTGGAAAGTACTTACCCAAACTTGATCAGCGCCAAAGCCCACAAGCTTATCGATACGCTCTCTCATCTCGTCTGCTGCTTTGTTGGTGAAGGTGATTGCCATAATCTGATATGGCTCCACTCCCTTTTCTTTTATAAGGTGCGCTACTCTGTGAGTCAAAACTCTAGTCTTTCCAGAGCCTGCGCCCGCTAAAATAAGCAGTGGACCATCTGTGTGGTACACTGCCAATTCTTGCATATCATTTAATGTTACATCTGCCTTAAATGTTTTGTCGCTCATTTGCTTTTACTTCTTGCCTTTCATTCTATCAAGCGCCATATCGTAGCCATCGTTTCCGTAGTTTAGTGAGCGATTCACTCTACTGATAGTGGCTGTGGAAGCACCTGTGTCTTCTGAAATATCTAAATAAGTTCTGCCTTGTCTAAGCATTAGCGCAACTTCGAAACGCTGCGAAATAGAAAGCAGTTCATTAATAGTGCAGACATCCTCAAAGAATGTGTAGCACTCCTCTTTATTTTTAAGTGTTAAAATAGCATCAAATAAATGATCTACTTCTTTGTTTCTAATCTTCTTGCTCATAACATTTCCTCCGCAAATCTTATTTACTTTTATATTTTAACACTGTAAAGTCTGAAAGTCTATAAATATTTTTGAA
>JAGCPW010000070.1 GCA_017965495.1 Eubacterium sp.
ATGGAAGTTATTTTAGCTAAAAAAGCGGGTTTTTGTTTCGGAGTACAAAAAGCTATAGATATGGTCTACGACGAAGCAAACAGTTCTAATAACAATATTTATACTTATGGTCCAATTATTCACAATGAGGAAGTTGTGTCTGATTTGGAGAGCAAAGGTGTAAAGGCAATTAACTTTGATGAGAACGAGTTAAATGATTTGTCGGATTGCACTGTAGTTATTAGATCTCATGGAGTTGGAAAAAATATTTATGATTCTTTGGAGCAGAAAAACTGCGATGTGGTAGATGCTACATGTCCATTTGTGAAAAAGATTCATAACATTGTTAAAGAAGAGAGCGAAAAAGGAAAAACTATTATTATAGTTGGTAGTGAATACCATCCTGAAGTAGAAGGTATTAAAGGATGGGTAAATGGCGATGCTTTTATAGTGGATAGTGAAGAGGATGCTAGAGATATAGACATAGATCCTAAAACACCTGTCTGTATTGTTTCTCAGACTACTTATAACCCCGAAAAGTTCGCCAAATTGGTTGAAATAATAGGGGAAAAAGGTTATGATAGTAATGTTGTGAATACTATTTGTAACGCTACAAACGAGCGTCAAAAAGAGGCGAAAGAAATTGCCGGAAAAGTTGATGCTATGATTGTAATTGGCGGTAAAAATAGTTCAAATACTCAAAAATTATATGAAATTTGTAAGAAAGAATGCGAAAATACTTTTTACATTCAAACTGCAAAGGATATGGATTTTGAGAAGTTGAAAGATTTTGAAAAAGTAGGAATCACAGCAGGGGCTTCCACCCCAAAGAATATTATTGAGGAGGTTCATACGGAATGTCAGAGATGAACAACGAATTTGAACAAATGTTAGACGAAAGTTTCAAGACTATCCGCAACGGAGAAGTACTTGAAGGAAAGGTAATTTCAGTTAAGCCAGAAGAGGCTGTACTTAATATTGGTTACAAGGCTGATGGAATTCTTCCAGTTAACGAGTATTCTAACACTGCAGAAGATCTGACAACTGAGATTTCAGTGGGCGATGAACTGACAGTAAAGGTTCTTAAGGTAAACGATGGCGAAGGTCAAGTAGCTTTATCATATAAGAGACTTGCTGCAGAGAAGGCAAACAAGAGACTTGAAGAAGCATTTGAAAACAATGAAGTTCTTAAAGCACCAGTTGTACAGATTTTAAAAGGTGGTTTAAGTGTTGATGTAGAAGGAGCTAGAGTGTTTATTCCTGCTAGCTTGGTTTCAGATGTTTTTGAAAGAGACCTAAGCAAGTACGAAGGACAAGAGATTGAATTTGTTCTTACAGAATATAACCCTAGAAAGAGAAGAGTTATCGGTGATAGAAAACAGCTAGTTTCTAAAGAAAAAGAAGAAGCTAGAGCTGCTTTACTTGAGAAAGTGAGCGTGGGCGATTCTATTACAGGTACAGTTAAGAGCGTAGTTGATTTTGGTGCGTTTGTTGACATTGGTGGTGTTGATGGATTGCTTCACATTTCAGAAATGTCATGGGGAAGAATTGGAAATCCACGTAAGCACTTTAAACCAGGTGATGAAGTAACAGCATTCATCAAAGAAATCGACGGAGACAAGATTGCTCTTAGTCTAAAGTTTGAAGACACAAACCCATGGAACAACGCAAGTGAGAAATTTGCAGTGGGCGCTATTGTAACTGGTACTGTTGCTAGAATGACAGACTTTGGTTGCTTTGTAGAGATTGAGCCTGGTGTAGATGCATTACTTCACGTTTCACAGATTGCTAGACATCATGTTGATAAGCCATCTGATGAACTAAAAGTGGGCGATGTAATTGAAGCTAAGATTGTTGAATTTAATGAAGAAGAAAAGAAAATTAGCATAAGCAGAAAAGTTCTTCTTCCAGAAGAGCCAAAGGAAGAGCCAGAGGAAGAGAAGGAAGAAGTTCCACAGATGCCTGAGCAGGATGAAGAACCTGATTCATCATTCGCAGATGCTATTGCTGCAGCCAAGGAAGAAGCTGGTGACAGCGATGGTATCAAAGAAAAGGTGGAAGAGGTAAAAGAAGATCTTGCACAAGTAGCTGAAACAGTTGCTGAAACAGTAGAAGAGACTGTTGAAGAAGTGAAAGAAGCTGTGAATGAGGCAATGGAATCAATTGATAAGGCAGCTGAAGAAACTGAAGAAGAAGTTAAGGAGGCTGTGGAAGAAACAGCTGAGGAAACTGAAGCTACAGAAGAAACTGTAGAGGAAGCTACAGAAGAACCTGCAGAAGAAACTACAGAAGAATAATTAAATTTACAATAAATTCAAAAAGCAGGCTTATGTCTGCTTTTTGTTTTGTTTAAAGGAAGATATGAGAGTAATATCAGGAACCGCAAGAAGTTTAAAACTAAAAACACTAGAAGGACTAGATACTAGACCTACCACTGATAGAATTAAAGAAACTTTATTTAATATGATCCAAAACAATATTTATGGATGTAGTTTCTTAGATATTTTTGCTGGAAGTGGCGGGATTGGTATTGAAGCATTGAGCCGTGGTGCTAAAGAGTGCGTATTTATTGACAATAATCAAAAAGCAGTAGATGTTATTAATGAGAATTTAGTCTTCACTAAACTTAAAGATAACGCTGTAGTTTTGAACAAATCTTTCGAGATGGCTATTGCCATGTTAGAACAACAAAAATATTCCTTTGACGTAGTCTTTATGGACCCTCCATACGATAAAGGCTTGGAGAAAAATGTTCTTGAACTACTTAAAAAATCGGTTATAATAAACAATGATACTATCGTAATAGTTGAAGCATCACTTGATACAAACTTCGATTATTTAGATAGTTTAGGTTTTAGTTTATACAAAGAAAAGAAGTATAAAACTAACAAACACTTATTTATAAAAAAGGTGAATTAAATGACTAGAGCTATTTATCCAGGAAGTTTTGACCCGGTTACAAATGGACATTTGGATGTAATCAAAAGATCTGCCAAAATAGTAGATGAATTGATTGTTGGAGTGCTTAATAATAATTTAAAATCTCCGTTGTTTAATGTCGATAATCGTGTTAAAATGTTAAATGAAGTTGTGGCGGACATCCCTAATGTAAAGGTTATGGCGTTTGACGGTTTACTTGTTGATTTTGCTCGTCAAGTAGATGCAAATGTTATTATCAGAGGGTTAAGAGCCGTTACAGATTTTGAATATGAATTGCAGATGTCTCAGACTAACATGATTTTGGACGATAGCATTGAGACGCTATTCTTATCTACTAGACTAGAATACGCATATTTAAATTCTAGTACAGTGAAAGAAGTGGCATCCCATGGCGGAGACATTAGTAGATTTGTACCTGATATTGTTGCAAAACAAGTAATTAATAAAATTGAGGAAATGAAGGAGAACGAAAATGAGTAAGATTGAACAGATTATTACAGAGATTGAGGAATATATTGATAATTGTAAATTCCAGCCATTATCAACATCTAAGATTATTGTAAACAAAGATGATATTGATGAACTTTTGGCTGAATTAAGACTTCGTACACCAGAAGAAATAAAGAAGTATCAAAAGATCATTGCTAACAAAGATGCAATCATCAATGATGCTAAAGAAAGATCAGAGGCTATGATTTCTGAAGCTACAGCTCACATTAACCAGTTAGTAAGTGAGCATGAAATTATGCAGAAAGCATACGCTGAAGCTAATTCTGTTATCGATCAAGCTCAGCAAGAAGCTCAAGGTATTGTTGATTCAGCAAAGGCTGAAGCTAACGACCTTAAGACAAGAGCTATGCAGTATACAGATGATATTCTTTCAAATGTACAGAGCATTCTTTCAACAGGACTACAGAACTTTGGGGCAGCTCAAGAGAGATTAATGACAGATATGGATGATTCATTAAACGTTGTAGTTCAGAGTAGAAAAGAATTAGCTGGTCAGGATCAAGCACCTACATATGAGGAAACTCCTCAAGAGGAACCTACAGTTGATCTAGATGACTAATAATTATAAAGAAAACTATTTAGAAGTGAATCTCTATATTTAGAGATTCACTTTTTTAAGGAAAAGCATTATGGAAATAGCTTCGATTTGCAGCGGAAGCAGTGGAAATTGCATATTAGTTAAGAGTGGTGATACAAACATTTTAGTGGATGTGGGTATTAGCAATAAACGAATAGAAGATGGTTTAGATTTTTTTGGTACTTCACCTAATGAAATAGACGCTATTCTAATCACACATGAACATTCAGACCACATCAAAGGAATTGGCGTGTTTCTAAGAGCGCATCCAGTTTCGGTTTATGCCACTAGAGGAACTATTGATTATATCTTAAGTTCTTCATCTACAGGAGAAGTGGATGAAGAATTGTTTGAAGAAATAGAATCTGGCGAAGAGTTCTTTGTGGGTGATATAAAGATAAATGCTATATCCACTAGTCATGATGCATCTGATTCAGTTTGTTATAGACTTGATGATGGAGAAAAGTCATGTGCTATAGTTACAGACTTAGGATACTATCACGATGAACTGGTTTCTTCACTTATGGATTTGAACGCTATACTTATTGAAGCAAATCACGATCTTAAAATGCTAGAAGTTGGCCCATATCCTTATCACTTGAAAAGTAGGATTTGGAGTGATATTGGACACTTATCTAATGAGGCTTGCGGACAGTTGCTAAGTGAGATTATTTCTGATAGAATGCAGTACATTATTCTTGGACATTTGAGCAAGGATAATAATTATCCAGAACTTGCATTTGAGACAGTGCGAAATGAATTAATGTTTAACGACATTGATATAAACAAAATGGAAATAGAAATCCAAGTTGCAAGAAGGGACCAACCATCTTGCGATATAATTTTATAAACTGGAGGACATTATGAACAAGATAATAATTACAGTTGTAGGAAAAGATACTGTTGGAATCATCGCCAAAGTATGTACATACCTATCAGAGCACAAAGTAAATATTCTTGATATATCACAGACTATTGTTCAAGATTATTTCAATATGATGATGGTAGTGGATGCTAGTGGTAGCGATGTGGATTTTGATGCTTTGTCTGAGGCGCTTGATGGTATTGGGCAAGATATCGGAGTAAATATCAGAGCACAGAGAGAAGAAATATTTGACAGTATGCACAGAGTATAACTGGAGGAAGTTATGATTAGTCGTTTTGAAGTACAAGAAACAAACAAGATGATTGATAATTATAATCTAGATGTTAGAACTATTACGCTAGGTATTAGTTTGCTAGATTGTATTACTGATGATCTTGATAAATTAAATGAAAATATCTACAACAAAATAAAAGGTCTTGCAGAAAACCTTGTTGAGACTGGTGAAGCTATTTCAAAAGAGTATGGAATTCCTATTGTTAACAAAAGAATTTCAGTTACTCCAATAGCTTTAGTGGGTGGACAAGCTTGCAAGACATCAGATGATTTTGTGACTATTGCTAAGACATTAGATAAAGTGGCTAAGGAAGTGGGAGTTAATTTCCTTGGTGGATATTCAGCGCTTGTAAATAAAGGTATGACAAAGGCTGAAGAACTTTTGATTAAGTCTATCCCTAAGGCTTTGGCGGAGACTGAAAGAGTTTGCAGTTCGATTAATGTCGGATCTACCAAGACTGGTCTTAATATGGATGCCGTTAAACTTATGGGTGAGATAGTAAAAGAAACAGCCGAGAACACTAAAGATGAAGATTCATTAGGCTGCGCCAAATTAGTAGTATTTTGTAATGCGCCTGATGACAACCCATTTATGGCAGGAGCATTCCACGGTGTAACTGAAGCAGATGCTGTTATTAACGTAGGTGTTTCAGGACCTGGTGTTGTTAGACATGCAATTAAGAAAGTTCGAGGCGAGAGCTTTGACGTTCTTTGCGATACAATAAAGAAAACTGCATTTAAAGTAACTAGAGTTGGATATATGGTAGCAAACGAGGCTGCTAAGAGACTGGATGTTCCATTTGGAATTATTGATTTGTCTTTAGCTCCAACACCAGCAGTTGGTGATTCAGTTGCAAACATTTTAGAAGAGATAGGTGTAGAAAAGGCTGGTGCTCCAGGTACTACAGCTGCGCTTGCTCTTTTAAATGACCAAGTCAAAAAAGGTGGTGTTATGGCATCATCTTATGTAGGTGGACTAAGCGGTGCGTTTATTCCTGTCAGTGAAGATCAAGGAATGATAGAAGCTGTGGAAGAAGGTGCGCTTACATTAGAAAAACTAGAAGCTATGACTTGTGTATGTTCTGTAGGTTTGGATATGATCGCTATTCCAGGAGACACAAGCGCAAGTACAATCTCAGGTATTATTGCTGATGAAGCAGCCATTGGTATGATTAACCAAAAGACTACAGCAGTTAGAATTATTCCTGTTATTGGAAAAGATGTGGGAGAAGAGGTAGAGTTTGGTGGATTGCTTGGACATGCACCCATAATGTCAGTTAACAAATTCTCATGCGAGAATTTCATTAATAGAACAGGTAGAATTCCTGCACCAATTCATAGTTTTAAAAATTAATATTTATTACAATAAAAAACACTGCCTTTTAAAATTGGGCAGTGTTTTTATTTTACAATAATTTGTCTTTCAAATTCGTTTGGTATAACTTCTTTATACTTTGTCATATATACTAAGCGATATAAATCGTCAGCATATAGTTGAATGTCTAATAAATCTTTATCAAGTCCAGTGGCATTTCGGTAGTGAGTTGAGTATTTACTGATTAGTGGAATTTTTGAATTGTCGTTTATTATTGAAATAAGATTTGATGCGCGATTGATTCCGAGTAGTCTAGCTGAAGTGAAGTAGTTGTTGTTAATTGCTTCTTTAACATCGTCTTTTTTAATGTTTAACATGATGTGAAGCAGAACTCTTGAAATTGCTGTTCTAGTATTATTTTTAGAATCGATTTGCTTTATAAAATTCTCGATGTCTGTATAATCATTTTTCTGATTGAAAATTCTGTTTCCTAATTCTTCACCCACACCTAAGTATTCGCTATAGTCTTTAGAACTTAACAGTGCTTTTCCAAGCAGTTGGTCAAAATCACTTAAGAATAGTGGCTTAGGACCATCGTAATACTTGTAAGCGGCCGCTGGGACTAGTGATTTTATACTGTGTTTTTTTTCTAATTCACTTCTAATAGCAGCGGCTGATACATAATCAAATGTAATATCTGTAGATGAATGATCAGCACCAACACGTCTAATAGCCAAAGGTTTTAAACTAGAGTTGAAGTACTTAATGGCTTTCATATACTCGATAGCCAAAATATTGTTTGGTGATTTAAGAGTAAGCTCTGTTTCATCTTCATTTATATTTTTTGTATCTTTTAAATATTTTTGTAGAGCATTAGATCTTGCTTTAGGGAATGATTCGCCCTCAGCCAAATGACTCTTTAACAAAACTTTATATTCTTCAGGTTCGTGATTTAAAACGCTTGCAATAGTAGGAAGTATTTTAATGTTATCTGTTTCGCATCCGAAACAAAGATAATCAACACATCCTAGATCAGTCAAAAACTTTACACCAGCTCTAGCAAATGCTTCGGCAGAAGCAGTTGAATAATAAACTGGTAACTCAAAAACAGCATCCACTCCGTTTGATAATGCAGCTCTTGTGCGAACAGTCTTGTCAAATATACTAGGCTCTCCGCGCTGTACATAATTTCCACTACAAACTACGATAACATTATCTGCGCCAGTGATGCTTTTTGCTTTATCGATTATGTATTTGTGTCCTTTGTGAAACGGATTAAACTCCGCTATCATTCCAATAGTTGCCATAGTTCTTCCTCAACGAGTATTTTAGCACTATTAAAAATACATTTCAATTATATAATATTGTTTAATAATTTTAGATAGTATATAATGAATATGATGTATGTTTAAAGGAGAGTATTTATGAAATTTATTGACTCATTAAAAGAAAAAGCGAGAGGCAATAGAAAGACAATAGTTCTTCCAGAAGGAATGGACAGACGTACTTATGAGGCAGCATCTAAGGCAGTTAAGGATGATTTTGTAGACTTAATCATTCTTGCTTCAGAAGAACAAAAATATGAGATTGCACAAGATTTGGATTTGAAGGGGATTAAATTTATTGATCCTAAAGATGATGCTAATCTTAAAGAATATACAGAACAGCTATTTGAACTTCGTAAAGCAAAAGGTATGACTAAACGTCAAGCAAAGGCCTTGCTTACAAGTGATTTTATGTACTTTGCGTGTATGATGGTTTTAAATGGTCATGCTGATGGTGTGGTATCTGGTGCATGTCATTCATCTGCCAATACACTTAGACCATCTTTGCAGATTATAAAAACTAAACCAGGAAGTAAATTAGTTTCAGCGTTCTTTGTTATCTGTGTAGATGATAAAGATTCAGATAATGATGAAGTATTTGTATTGGGAGACTGTGGTTTGAATCAGAATCCTAACGCCACTCAGCTTGCTGATATTGCTGCAAGTAGTGCTGAGTCATACGAATATTTAGTGGGTGAAACACCAAGAGTAGCTATGCTTTCACATTCTACATATGGAAGTGCCGCGCACCCTGATGTTTCAAAAGTAATAGAAGCTACCGAGATTGCTCAAAAAGAGTACCCTCAGTATTTGATTGATGGTGAGTTACAAACTGATGCTGCTTTGGTTCCGGAGATAGCAGAGTTTAAAGCGCCTAACAGTAAAGTGGCTGGAAATGCGAATGTTCTAATTTTCCCAGACTTAGATGCTGGAAATATTGGATATAAACTTTTGCAAAGGCTTGGAAGTGCAGAGGCTTATGGCCCTCTAACACAAGGAATTGCAAAACCTATAAATGATTTATCGAGAGGATGTAGCGTGGACGATATAGTGGGTGTTATAGCAATCACCGCAGTCCAAGCTCAAGATTAATATGCAAGTTTTAGTTATTAATTGTGGTAGTTCATCACTTAAGTTTCAATTGATTGATTCAGAGACTGAAGATGTTTTGGCAAAAGGTCTTTGCGAGAGAATCGGAATAGATGGAAGTTCTATCTCATACAAGACAAATGAAAAGATAACAAAAGAAATTGAAATGCCTACTCACAATGAAGCAATCAAAGCAGTTATTGATATGCTAACTGATAGTGAGGTGGGCGTTGTTTCTGATATGAGTCAAATTAAAGCTGTTGGTCATAGAGTAGTGCACGGTGGCGAATACTTTAGTAAACCTATTCTTTTAGATGAGGATGTATTAGAAAAGATTGAGAAGTGTAATGACCTTGCGCCTCTTCACAATCCAGCCAATATCATTGGAATTAGAGCGTGTATGGAGATTATGCCTGGTATTCCTAATGTGGGAGTCTTTGATACAGCTTTCCACCAGACTATGGAAGAGGCAAGTTTTTTATATGCGATTCCTAGAAAGTTTTATGACAAGTATAAGATCAGAAGATATGGATTCCATGGAACATCACATAGTTTTGTTTCCAAAAGAACTGCAGATATTCTAGGCAAGCCTTATGACAGTCTAAAAACTATTGTTTGTCACTTAGGAAACGGTGCAAGTATATGTGCAGTAGAGAATGGAAAATCAGTTGATACTAGTATGGGACTAACTCCTTTGTCGGGCGTTGTTATGGGTACAAGATCAGGTGATATTGATCCTGGAATACTAGAAGTGATTTCTAACTTTGAAGATATTGATATAAAAGAAGTTACTAGAATCCTTAATAAAGAATCTGGTGTATATGGCTTATCAGAAAACTCTAGTGACTTTAGAGATATAAATAAGGCCATTAATGATGGCGATGAAAAAGCTAAACAGACTATGGATGTTTATGTTAGAGCGATAGTTCGTTTTATCGGAGCTTATGTGGCTGTGATGAATGGTGTAGATGTTATAGTCTTTACCGCAGGTGTGGGAGAAAATAATCCTAACATTAGAAAAATGGTTTGTGAGAATCTCTCGTATTTAGGAATCTCTATTGATGGATATGCTAATGAATCATGTGGAGAAGAAGTGAAGATTTCTACGGATGATTCAAAAGTGGACGTTTATGTAGTTCCAACTAATGAAGAGCTTGCAATATGCCAAGAAACAGTAAAATTAGTAGAAAAATCAGTATAAAAAAGTATTTGACAAACATATAACAGATATGTATAATTGTTAAAGTGTCTTCGAGAAAGACTAGTAAAATACGAACTTTAAGGAGGTGTATACAATGTCTATATGTCCTAAAAATAAATCTTCTAAAGGAAGAAGAGATAGAAGA
>JAGCPW010000071.1 GCA_017965495.1 Eubacterium sp.
ACTAAAGATTGTCCGGTGGCAGCAGCAGAGGATGAGGGAAAGAAACTTTATGCTATACAGTTCCATCCTGAAGTTTTGCACACAGAGTACGGCAAAGAAATATTAAGTAACTACGTATACAATGTGTGCGAGTGCAAAGGTGATTGGAAGATGGATACTTTTGTGGAAGAATCCATAAAGGCTATCCGTGAAAAGGTTGGCGATGGAAAAGTTTTACTTGCCCTATCAGGCGGAGTTGATTCATCGGTAGCAGCAGGACTTCTTTCAAAAGCAATTGGTAAGCAACTTACATGTGTATTTGTTGACCACGGTCTTCTACGTAAGAACGAGGGAGATGAAGTAGAAGAAATCTTTGGCCCTGATGGAAACTATGATCTTAACTTCATCCGTGTAAATGCACAACAAAGATACTATGACAAACTAAGTGGAGTGAGCGAGCCAGAAAATAAAAGAAAGATTATAGGCGAAGAATTCATCAGAGTCTTTGAAGAGGAAGCAAATAAAATAGGGGCAGTAGACTTCTTAGCACAGGGAACCATTTACCCTGATGTGGTAGAAAGTGGCTTGGGTGGAGAGTCAGCGGTTATCAAATCTCACCACAATGTGGGAGGACTTCCAGACACAGTAGATTTCAAAGATATAATCGAGCCACTAAGAGACTTGTTTAAGGATGAAGTGAGAAAGGCTGGATTAGAGCTAGGCCTTCCAGAATACCTTGTGTTTAGACAACCATTCCCAGGACCAGGTTTGGGAGTTCGAATAGTGGGAGAGATTACAGAAGATAAAGTGCGAATAGTTCAAGATGCAGACTTTATATACAGAGAAGAAGTGGACAATGCACTAAAAGAATACAAAGAAGAAAACGGCAAAGAAGCGGACTGGAAACCAGATCAGTACTTTGCAGCACTAACTAATATGCAATCAGTAGGCGTAATGGGAGATGAGCGCACATATGATTTTGCAGTGTGCTTACGAGCAGTAAAGACTATAGACTTTATGACAGCAGAATCCTCAGAGATTCCATACAAAGTTTTGAATAAAGTAATGACACGAATTATAAATGAAGTAAAAGGTGTGAACAGAGTAATGTATGACCTAACATCTAAACCACCTGGAACAATAGAAATCGAGTAGGGGGAAACAAATATGTTTGCGGATATTAATTTAATGTTTTCGAAAGTAGAAAACTTTATGGCAGTGGGCATTGGCCCTTCTAATACTTTGAGAACAATGTTTTCACAAATGATAGGAACAGTGGCGGTAATACTAGTTATCTCAGCTTTTATTGGCGGCAGTGATCTTATAACGAAAATAACAAGAACAAATAAAAAGTGGGTATATTCATTGGCCGCAGGTTTACTAGGTGGTATCTTTGGAATATACGGAAATATATCTGGATTTGAATTAAACGGTGCAGTAGTTTCTGTTCGTGATATCGGACCTATGTTGGCCGGCTTTACTGGCGGACCAATAGGAGGTTTGCTAGCAGGTATTATTGCTGGTATTCACAGATTAACAATGGGCGGAGATTTTGCCCAGGCGTGTGTAGTTGCAACATGTAGTATAGGTTTAATATGTGGTTTCATTTCAATGAAGTGGCACAACTTTATGAAGAAGCCATATGTGGCATTGATACTTAGTGCTTGCATGGAACTTATGCATTTGGGAATCACTCTAATTATGGTTAAGCCATTTGACTACGCACTTAAAACTGTGGAACAGATTGTGATACCGTTTGTTACCATCAATGCGCTAGGTTTTGCTTTGATGATTGTGATAATCACATATATGGAGAACCAGCGAAAGATGTATGCCGAGAAGAGTCGTTTGGAATCTGAACTTGAGGTTGCGAGCGTTATCCAACAATCATTGCTGCCAGGAATAAACGATAGATATCCTGGTCGCAAAGAAGTGGAAGTGGATGGATATATGAAAGCGGCCAAAGAAGTGGGCGGTGATTTTTACGATCTATTCTTTGTTCGCCCTACCAAAATTGCATTTGTGATAGGAGACGTCTCCGGCAAAGGAGTTCCAGCAGCCTTATTTATGGCCAATTCTAAAATCATTTTGCAAAACTGTGTAAGAGATATCAAAGATTTGGAAGAAGCTGTTAAGATAGCTAACAATGCAATTTATGACAGAAACGAAGCAGATATGTTTATTACAATCTGGGTGGGAGTTCTAGATTTAGAAAGTGGAGAATTAAACTACGTAAGTGCAGGTCATAATGCTCCAGTTCTATCTAGAGGAAACCACGCAGAGTTTCTAGAGGAGAAACATAACTTTGTAGTAGGTGGTATACAAGGTTCCGAATACAAAGGACAAAAAGTTCAACTAGAAGATAACGATGTGATTTGTCTTTACACAGACGGTGTGACAGAAGCAGAAGATAAAAACCATAATCTATTTGGTGAAGATAGATTACTTAATTGTTTTAGGAATGATTCAAATGATCCAACTGAACTGATTGGAGAGGTGAGAACATCCGTCAATGAATTTATAGATGGGAACAGCCAGTTTGATGACATAACGATGTTGTGTTTCAAATGGAAGAAACAATAAAAAGGAAGGGTTCAAACCCTTCCTTTGATTATGTTAGTCAAAAGTTGATTATCTGTCTTTCTTGTGTTCTGAAATAGTTATTGCGAATCCTGATGGTGAAAATAGTAATGTTGATATTGCTGACTCTGTCTCTGATACTTGATCGCCACGAGGATTTACAAAACCTTTAGAAATGAAGTAATCATAAGCCTCGTCAAAATTATCCACATTAATGCTTATACTAGTTACGTCTTGAGGAACAGTCTTTGAACTAGCAACATTAATTACGTGTCCTTCAGCATCTTTGAGATTGAAATTTGTGTTTTTGCCACCATCTATATCTGCTTTTGTGTGACGGCATTCAAAACCAAGTTCCTCAAAAACATCTTTGATTTTTTCTGCGTCCTGACTCACGATTAGTGGGCGTAGTCCTGTTATTTTCATATTAGACATCTCCTTTCTTATTAATTACTTTTATAGTTTTCCACTTACCCATCTTATATCTGATAACGCTAAATGTTCCATTCAAAAGCCATGTGATACCAGTGGCATAGAAGCAACCATACATTCCAATAAATGGAATAAGGGTTAATGGATAAGTAAAGAAAATTCTTCCTATACATTCTACAATACCTGTATAAACCGAGAAAGCCGCATCGCCCGCTCCGTTCATAACGTTTCTTGTTGGGTAAATCATTCCCAAGAAGAAGTAGAATGCCGATGTTATTCTAAGTCCATCCACCGCATACTTTAGAGTCTGCGTATCTTTTCCAAACACAGAAACTATTGGTTCTGTAAAGACCCAGAATATAAGAATAATAACTCCAGCAAAAATGAAGTTCATAATATTTGCACTCTTGAAGCCACGTTGTACTCTGTCGTATCTGCCTGCGCCAATGTTCTGTCCAGTATAAGATGCCATAGCAGCTCCTAGAGAAATAAAAGGCTGCTGAACGAGCGATTCAATTCGTCCGACAATAGTAAACGCAGTGGTAAATACAGCGCCGTAACTGTTTACAATTCCTTGAAGTACGATTAGCGAAAAAGCAATCATAGAGTTTTGCAACGCCACTGGAACTCCAAGTCTTAAAGTCTTTCTGACAGTCGCAAAGTTTGGCTTAATGTGTACTTTCTCTAACTTGAAATATGAATTGGTCTTTCTCGCATACACAATACAAAGCACTGCTGAGATGTAATGCGAAATAACAGTACCCAAGGCCACGCCAAACACACCTAGTGGAATTACTAGTACAAATAGCAAGTCCAAAACTACATTAAGGATACAAGAGATAATCAAGAAAATCAAAGGTGATTTGGAATCGCCCAAAGCTCTAAGCACACTTGATGTACCGTTGTAAAATCCCATTCCAAGAGCACCCAATGAAATCATTCTCAAATACAAAACTGCATCATCCAAAATCTTTGGATCAGTCTGCATAAGTGTAAGCACAGGTCTTGCTAAA
>JAGCPW010000072.1 GCA_017965495.1 Eubacterium sp.
AAAATATGGTAGAATAAGGGACGGTCGGTGGTTAATAATATGCTTATTTGAACCACCTTATTTTTTTATAGTGAGGAAAATTCTTTAATAGATTGCGAGGAAAAATATTAAATGAATTCAAAAGAAAAGAAACAATACAAAGAGCGATTTATTAACAGAGCGCATGAGATGGCGCGTATGTTATATCGTAAGAACTTAGAAGATGTAAGTGATCGTCATAAGTACATGTGCGTAGGCTTGGCTGTTAAGGATACAATTATTGATGATTGGATTGCTACTCAAAAAGCATTTGACGAGACGGATGCCAAGACAGTTTATTACTTATCAATGGAATTTTTGATGGGTAGAGCATTCGGTAATGCCATCTTAAATCTTTGTGAAAGAGAAGAGATTAAAGAGGCTATCGACGAGATGGGCTTTGACTTAAATATGCTTGAAGAGCAAGAAGAAGATGCCGCACTAGGTAACGGTGGTCTTGGAAGACTGGCTGCATGTTTTTTAGACAGTTTAGCTACTCTAGGCTATCCAGCATACGGATGTGGTATCCGCTACAAATACGGAATGTTTAAGCAAGAAATCGAGAATGGTTTCCAAAAGGAAGTTCCAGAGACTTGGCTTAAGCATGCGAATCCATTAGAGATTAGAAGAGATGAGTACACTTGCGAGGTTCGCTTTGGCGGAACTGTAAGAGTGGACTATAGAGATGGTAGAAACCATTTCGTTCAGGAAAATTATCAGGCTATAAATGCTGTCCCTTATGATTTACCTATCGTGGGATACGGAAACAACGTGGTTGACACACTTCGTATCTGGGATGCAGAACCTATCGAGCACTTTAACTTGGACGAATTTGATAAGGGTTCATACCTAGCAGCTGTAGAGCAGGAGAACTTGGCGAAGACTATCACGGATGTACTTTATCCAAACGATAATCACTACGCCGGCAAAGAACTTAGACTAAAACAGCAATATTTCTTTGTATCAGCTTCTCTTCAAACAGCTATCAAGAAATATTTAACTAAGCATAAGAGTCTTAAGAACTTGCCAAAGAAGGTTGTGTTCCAGATGAATGATACACATCCTACTTTGACGGTGGCAGAACTTATGAGACTTTTGATGGACGAGTATGGTCTAGAGTGGGATGATGCTTGGAAGATCACTACTGAGTCTGTTGCTTACACAAACCATACAATTATGGCTGAGGCGCTTGAGAAGTGGCCAATTGATTTATTCTCAAAACTGCTTCCTAGATGTTATCAGATAGTAGAAGAGATTAACCGCCGCTTCTGCGAAGAAATTGAAAAGAAGTTCCCAGGCGATACTGATAAGATGCACCGCATGGCTATCCTATACGATGGTCAGGTTCGCATGGCTCACTTGGCTATTTGTGCAGCTTTCTCAGTGAACGGTGTGGCTAAGCTTCATACTGAAATTTTGGAGAAGGAAGAACTTAAAGACTTCTACGATATGTGGCCTGAGAAGTTTAACAATAAAACTAATGGTATTACACAGCGTCGTTTCTTACTACACGCAAATCCACTACTTGCTGACTGGGTTACTGACAAAGTGGGCAACAAATGGATTACAGATCTTTCTAAGATTAAGGGAATCGCTAAGTATGCTGATGACCGTGAGGCTCAGAAAGAGTTTATGAAGATTAAAAAGGCTAACAAGAAACGCCTTGCTAAATACATTAAGAAACACAACGGTGTAGAGATAGATACTAACTCTATCTTTGATGTTCAGGTTAAGCGTTTGCATGAGTACAAGAGACAGCTTCTAAACATCTTGCATGTTATGCATCTATACAATGAGCTTAAGGCTAATCCAAGTATGGATTTCTATCCACGTACATTTGTCTTTGGAGCGAAAGCAGCAGCAGGATATAAGATTGCTAAGCTAACAATCAAGCTTATCAACAGCGTGGCTGATGTGGTTAACAATGACCCAGATATCGACGGCAGAATCAAAGTTGTGTTTATTGAAAACTACAGAGTATCAAATGCTGAGATTATCTTTGCAGCATCTGATGTATCAGAACAGATTTCTACAGCTTCAAAAGAAGCATCTGGTACTGGTAACATGAAGTTTATGCTAAACGGTGCTTTAACTCTTGGTACAATGGATGGAGCAAACGTAGAGATAGTGGAAGAAGTGGGCAAAGAGAATGCATTTATCTTTGGTCTATCATCTGATGAAGTTATCAATTACGAGAACAATGGTGGCTATGACCCAGTTGAGATTTATGATAACAACCCAGCTATCCACAAAGTGCTTGATCAGTTAGTTGATGGTACTTTTGCAAATGGCGACACAGAGTTGTTCAGACCAATTTACAATTCACTTCTAACTAAAGAAGAAACTGGCGTGGCTGATAGATACTTTATCCTTAAAGACTTTGACTCATACGCAGATGCCCAAAAACGTGTAGAGGCAGCTTACAGAGATAAGAAAGGTTGGGCTAAGTCAGCTATCCTAAATGTTGCAAATGTTGGAAAGTTCTCATCAGACAGAACTATCGAGGAATATGTAAAAGACATTTGGCATTTGGAGAAGGTTAAAGTTAAATAATTAGACATATTTAAAGACTATGCTTGAATAGAGCATAGTCTTTTTTTGTGCTATTATATAAGAAGAGATTTTCGGAGGATTATTATGAAGAAATATATAATGACAATGGATGAGGGAACGACCAGCACTAGAACCATTTTGGTAGACCATGATGGTCAAATAGTAGCGCAGTATAACAAGGAGTTTGAGCAAATCTTTCCTCAGCCAGGCTGGGTAGAGCATAATGCAAAAGAGATTTGGGAAGCACAAAAAGAGACTATTAAGGAAGTATTAAAAGAGGCTGGTGCTAGTTTTGACGATATTGAAACTATTGGAATAACAAACCAGCGAGAGACCACAGTAGTCTGGGATAAAGAAACTGGGGAGCCTATTTATAATGCTATAGTTTGGCAGTGTAGAAGGACTTCAGATATGGTGGATGAGCTAGTTGCTAAATTAGATGGCGAGGGCAAATCAGATTTGATTCCTTCTAAGACAGGACTTAAACCTGATGCATATTTTTCTGCCACTAAGATCAACTGGATTTTAGACCACGTTAAAGGTGCAAGAGAAAGAGCGAAGAATGGTGAACTGCTATTTGGAACGATAGATACTTGGATTATATGGAATCTAACTGGTGGAAAAGTCCATGCAACAGATTATACTAATGCATCAAGAACTTTACTTTTTAATATTCATACATTGGATTGGGATGAAGAACTATTAGAATTATTTGATATTCCATCTTGCATGCTTCCAGAAGTTAAAAAGTCTAGTGATGACTTTGGTATGTCGACTTATGGAATTCCAATCACAGGTGTGGCAGGAGATCAACAATCTTCATTGTTTGGTCAATGTTGCTTTGACAAGGGCGATGTTAAAAATACATATGGTACTGGTGGATTCTTGATGATGAACACAGGAAGCGAGCCAATCAAGTCTAAGAGTGGACTTTTAACTACTATGGCCGCATTTACTGATGAGCCAGAGTATGCGCTAGAGGGTAGTGTTTTTGTATCGGGCTCAGCTATCCAGTGGTTAAGAGATGAATTAAAGATTATAGATAGTGCACCAGAAAGTGAAGAAGCTGCTTTAAGTGTAGAAGATAGCGGTGGAGTATATGTAGTACCTGCATTTACAGGACTAGGTGCGCCACATTGGAACCAGGATGCTAGAGGTATGATTTTGGGAATTACCAGAGGAACTAGTAGAAACCATATCATTAGAGCCACACTTGAGTCTTTAGCATACCAGACAAACGATGTGCTTGGCGCTATGAAAGAAGACTTAGGAGAGTCAGTAGATGATATAAATGTGGATGGCGGAGCAAGTCAAAATAACTATTTGGTTCAGTTCCAATCAGACATATCTGGCATTGAAGTAGTTAGACCAAAACTTACTGAGACTACAGGAATAGGAGCAGCATATCTTGCTGGACTATACAGTGGTTTTTGGAAAAGTAAAGAAGAATTAAAATCCCATATGGAAATAGATAAAGAGTTTACACCTAGCATGTCGGATGATGAGGTGAAAGATTTGATAAGTGGATGGAACAAAGCAGTTAAGTGTGTAGAAGAGTTTGCTAAATAATGATATAATGATATCAGTATTATTTAGGAGGTAACAAATTATGGCAAAATGGGTATGTTCAGTGTGTGGATACACACATGAAGGTGATACACCACCAGAAAAATGTCCTCAGTGCGGAGTGCCAGCAGAGAAGTTTAATAAGCAAGAAGAAGGTGAAATGACTTGGGCTGCAGAACACGTAGTTGGAATAGCACAGGGCGTGGATGAAGAAATAGTAGAAGGCTTAAGAGATAACTTTAACGGAGAATGTTCAGAAGTAGGTATGTATTTAGCAATGGCTAGAGTAGCTTACAGAGAAGGTTATCCAGAAGTTGGTTCATATTACGAGAAAGCTGCTTGGGAAGAAGCAGAGCACGCTGCTAAGTTTGCTGAGTTATTAGGCGAAGTAGTTACTGATAGTACAGCAAAGAATCTACAGATGAGAGTAGATGCTGAAAACGGTGCTACAGCTGGTAAGACAGACTTAGCAAAGAAAGCAAAAGAACTTAATCTTGATGCTATCCATGATACAGTGCATGAAATGGCAAGAGATGAAGCAAGACACGGAAAGGCATTTAAGGGCCTATTGGATAGATATTTCAAATAAGGAGGCACATTATGGATAAATATTTCTGTAATCCTTGTGGTTATGTTTATGACCCTGAGAAAGGTGATCCAGAACATGGTATTGCTCCAGGCACACCATTTGAAGATTTACCTGATGATTGGACTTGCCCACTATGTGGTGTTGAAAAATCATCATTCCAGAGAGTTATTGAATAATCACAAACAAAATAAAAGGAGCTATCGAATGATAGCTCTTTTTGATTGCAATAAAATAGCCGGCGCATTTGCACCGGCCATAAATTATCCTCTTAACTTCTTATCAATGTTTTCTGCAGCTTGTTTTCCAGCACCCATTGCTAAGATAACAGTAGCAGCGCCAGTTACGGCATCGCCGCCTGCATACACATTGTCTCTTGTAGTTTCAAGTGTATCTTCGTTTACCACTAAGCAACCCCATTTGTTTGCTTCAAGTCCTTCAGTAGTTGAACGAATTAGTGGGTTAGGACTAGTACCAAGTGACATGATAACTGTATCCACATCCATATCAAACTCTGAATCTTCCACAGGGATAGGACGACGTCTTCCTGACTCATCAGGCTCGCCCAGTTCCATCTCAATGCAAGTGATGCTCTTAACACGACCATCTTCATCGCCGTTAATTTTCACAGGATTGTTTAGAGTCTTAAAGATGATTCCCTCTTCTTGTGCGTGGTGAACTTCCTCTGCACGAGCTGGAAGCTCTTCCATACTACGTCTATAAACAATATATACTTCTTCAGCGCCTAGTCTCATAGCAGTACGAGCAGCATCCATTGCCACGTTACCGCCACCTACTACGGCCACCTTTTTACTCTTAATGATAGGAGTATCATACTCATCAATATAAGCTTTCATCAAGTTAGTACGAGTCAAATACTCATTAGCTGATAGAACACCGATTAGTGATTCTCCTTCAATATTCATAAACATTGGAAGACCAGCACCTGAACCTATGAACACAGCCTTAAAGCCCATCTCCATAATCTCATCGATAGAAAGAACTCTACCAACTACCATACTTGTCTCTATCTTAACTCCTAGAGCCTCTAGGTTATCAACTTCTTTTTGAACGATAGCCTTTGGAAGTCTGAATTCTGGAATACCATAAACCAAAACACCGCCGGCTTTGTGGAACGCTTCAAAGATAGTAACCTCATATCCCAGCTTCGCCAAATCAGCAGCACATGTAAGTCCGGCAGGGCCAGCACCCACAACAGCTACCTTTATGCCGTTTGACTCAGGCTTATCAGCTACCTCACTAGAATTAGCCAAGTGCCAGTCAGCGACAAATCTCTCTAGTCGTCCAATAGCAACAGGCTCATCCTTGATACCACGAATACATTTAGACTCACACTGGCTTTCTTGAGGACAAACACGTCCACATACAGCAGGAAGTCCGTTAGTAGTAGTGATAATCTTGTAAGCTTCCTCAAACTCTTTATTAGCAACCTTTTCTATAAACTCTGGAATTCTAACCCTAACAGGGCAGCCCCCCATACAAGGTTTGTTTTTACAGTTGATACAACGAGTAGCTTCCTCCACAGCCATTTCTTCTGTGTAGCCTAGAGCCACCTCGTCAAAATTTCTATTTCTAACATTTGGATCTTGAACAGGCATATCTACCTTGTCTGGTCTCATATTAGGCATCTTGCACACCTCCCATCTTCATAAGACGGCAATTATCTCTATCGTGTGCCTCAAATTCAGCGTACATTGCATTACGTCTCATTAGCTCATCGTAATCTACCTGGTGGCCGTCAAAATCAGGACCATCTACGCAGGCAAACTTTGTCTCGCCACCCACAGTTACGCGGCAACCACCGCACATTCCTGTACCATCAATCATGATAGGGTTAAGTGAAACGAGAGTCTTTATATTGTAAGGCTCAGTAACCTTTGATACAAACTTCATCATAACAACAGGACCGATTGCAATTACTAAATCGTAATCATTTCCTGCATCGATAAGTTCTTGAAGTTTGTCTGTCACAAAACCTTTGTCTCCGTAACTTCCATCGTCAGTTGTGATGTATAGGTTATCACAAATATCTTTATATTCATCTTCCAAAATCACAATGTCTTTAGATCTAAAACCAGCGATAACATCTACGTGCGCGCCCATAGCGTGAAGAGCCTTAGCTGATGGATAAGCAATAGCATTACCAACGCCGCCGCCCACTACACATACGTTTTTGGCATCGCCAAAATCAGTAGCTACGCCAAGTGGACCTACAAAATCCTCTATATAATCACCGCTCTTTAGCTGTGATAGAAGCATAGTAGTCTGACCAACTTTCTGAATAATAACGCTGACAGTTCCTTTTTCTGGATCTGTATCAGCGATAGTGAAAGGAACACGCTCGCCCTTTTCATCAATTCTGATAATGATGAACTGACCTGCTTTAGCCTTCTTTGCAACAAAAGGAGCCTCCACATCTAGCCTAAAAACATCATCATTCAATTGTTCTGCATTAACAATTTTAAACATTTCATCCTCCAAACCTTTTTTTATTAAGAAAAAGTGTTTAAAAACTTACATAAATATAGGTGATATTCTAGCACATTGTCAAAAAAATATCAATCTTTTATAGTTAGCAAAACCCTTAATAAAATTAAGTGTTTTAGGGGGTTAAAAAACCCTAATTATATGTCTTTTTTAGTTGAATATATGCCACTTTATTTGTATAATATTAAGCGGTGTTAGGACGGATAAACAATAGGACAAATGCGTCACGCACCAGGAGGAAAAATCAAATGGTAAGAGCTATAGTCGGCGCCAATTGGGGCGACGAAGGCAAAGGAAAAATCACAGATATGCTAGGAGAGCAGTCTGATATTATTATCAGATTCCAAGGCGGAAGTAACGCAGGACACACTATCATTAATGATTATGGTAGATTTGCTTTGCACCTTCTTCCATCAGGTGTTTTCTATCAGCATACTACATGTATTATCGGTAACGGAGTGGCACTTAACATTCCATACCTTCAAAAAGAGATTGATGACATTGTAAGTCAGGGTGTTCCAAAGCCAAATATCTTGGTTTCAGACAGAGCACAGATTTTGATGCCATATCACATCGATTTTGATACATACGAAGAAGAGAGATTAGGAGGAAAGGCTTTCGGTTCTACTAAATCAGGAATCGCTCCTTTCTATTCAGATAAATATGCAAAGATTGGATTCCAGGTATCAGAACTCTTTGACGAGGATACATTGGTAGAAAAGGTTGAGCGTGTGTGCGAGCAGAAAAACATCTTGCTAGAGCATATGTATCACAAAAAACCTATCGATCCAAAGGAACTTCTTGAGACTTTGCACGAGTACAGAGATATTGTTGAGCCTTACGTTTGTGACGTGGCAGTATATCTTCGCGAGGCCATCAAAGAAGGAAAGAACATTCTACTTGAAGGTCAGTTAGGAACTTTAAAGGATCCTGACTTTGGTATTTATCCTATGGTTACATCTTCATCTACTTTGGCGGCGTACGGTGCTATAGGTGCAGGTATTCCACCATATGAGATTACAGATATAGTAACAGTAGTTAAGGCTTACTCCAGTGCAGTGGGCGCTGGCGAGTTTGTATCAGAAATCCTTGATGAGAAGGAAGCTGATGAACTAAGAGTTCGCGGCGGAGACAAAGGAGAATTCGGTGCTACTACAGGACGTCCTAGAAGAGTGGGATGGTTTGACGCAGTAGCTTCTAGATATGGAGTACAGATGCAAGGCGCTACAGAAGTGGCTCTTACATGCTTGGATGTACTTGGTTACTTAGATGAGATTCCTGTTTGTGTGGGATATGATATAGACGGAGAAGTAACAAAAGACTTCCCTGTTACAGCTAAACTTAAGAAAGCTAAACCAGTTTATGAGATGCTTCCGGGTTGGAAGGAAGATATCAGAGGTATCACAGAATACGATGAGCTTCCAGAAAACTGCAGAAAGTATATTGAATACATTGAAAAAGAACTTGGTGTTCCAGTGACAATGGCTAGTAATGGCCCTGGAAGACACGAGATGATTTTCAGAAAGAAATAAGAGGACAGTAGTATGGATAAAGCAAAGAGAGTGCTTGCACTTGTAACAGTTGGAATCATTGTAGTTTGCGTGATTTTAACATTAGTGTTTGCACTAATATATAACAACACTAAGTCAGAGTTTTACAAAAACGCTTGGATGGCTAGTGCATTCTGTATGTTTATGCTTCCAATTCTTTTGTGGGTAATGAGATGGATTTACAACTTACTTAGAGGAAGAGGCGTAAAGAAAAATCCAGAAGTGGCAAAAGAAGAAAAAACAGAAATCAAGGCTGAAGAAAAAACAGAAGAATAAATAAATCTATTTATAACAAAAAGAAAAACAATGATGGACTCACTAGAAAAGTCGTTCGTCCAAACATTGTTTTTCTTTTTTTATGTTTAATAATTATTCTTCTGTTTTTTCTTCCGTCGATTCAGTTTCCTTAGTATTCTGACCTTGAATAATCTCTATTACTCGTTGTCTCTTTTCATCTGAGTGGCCAGTGATTATGTCATATTCAGTGGCTTTGATCGACTTAATTATAGCCATGGCTTCGTCGCTGGATTTTCTTGGGACTTTCATTATCTCACCATCTCTAGTGATAAAGTTGATAGTGTAAGTCAAACTGTGTTTTCCAATATCCACACCACGTCGTCCTAATCTAAATACCCAGATAACATCTTTAAGCGGAATGATAAACGCACCAGATGTATCCAAATCTATATAGTAGTTCTCAGTAATGTAAGTGGCATTTATCTGTAAGTAATTTTCACTATCGAGTTCTTCCTGCGCCTCGTCTATTAATTCTTCGCTTTCGTCATTTGAAAGATAAGTATTAACAGGGAATAGGTATGGATCCCTAAATCTCTTAATCGAAGCCACAAGCCTAGCTACAGCAGCCAAAATCAAAAGTATTATAACTACTAGGCAGAAAATATATCTGTATGGATGATAGTTAGCAGAACTTACCACCAATCCAGTAGAAATCGAGTTGAGTCCCTCGTCGGTCCAGTTCAAGTCTTTAGCGAACATCGAAACCATTTTCTTATATGGAGCATTAGGCTTAATCACCTTTGCCTTGAAAGTCAAATTGTTGATGGATTCTTTGACGGAGCCCTCCGGCAAAGACTTCCCAGATGCTTTCACTAAGTTCTTAGGAATAAGCGCAAATGCACATTTGTCGCCCTTTAGGGAGTAGTAGTATGAAAACTCAGTTCCCATTCCATTCTTAACATCATATCCAGTGTAGTTCATTTTGCCAGTCGATACCTCGACAAATGAATCACTTGGTTTCACATTAAAAATCCCCTTAACATCCTTTGGATTTAGAAGACTTCCAAATGGCACAATAAAGAGTAGTGCTATCATAATAATGATAACAATGCCCGGCAAAATGCATCTACGTTTGCAGATGTTTTTTATATG
Source organism: Eubacterium sp. (assembly GCA_017965495.1). Classification (GTDB taxonomy): domain Bacteria; phylum Bacillota; class Clostridia; order Lachnospirales; family Lachnospiraceae; genus Eubacterium_G. Next base: position 10,171 of record JAGCPW010000072.1, read on the forward strand.
ATCAAGTATTACAATTCTACCTTCATTTTCCATTTATAAACTCCTCTGTCGGATATAGTATACACCATTTACACAGTTGTAAAAAGCCCTCTGAATTGATAAAATGTTAATGGTATTTTTAAGGAGAATTTAATGGATTATATAGTTAGAGCAGTAGACAAAAACAAAGAAGTAAGAGTGTTTGCGATTACTTCAAGAGAGTTAGTTGAGAAGGCTAGAGAGATTCACAACACTAGTCCTGTGGCTACAGCTGCGCTTGGCAGATTGCTATCAGCCGGCGCTATGATGGGCCAAATGCTAAAGGGCGAAGAAGAACTATTGACCCTTAAGATGAAGGGCGATGGAAAGATAAATGGTGTGACAGTGCTAGCGGACAACTCAGCAAAGGTAAAGGGTTATGTAGGAAACCCTTCTGTTATGCTACCTCCTAACTACGCAGGAAAATTGGATGTGGGCGCAGCCATTGGATATGGTGAGCTTACAGTCATTAAAGACATGGGCCTTAAAGAGCCTTATATTTCAAAAGTACCTTTGGCTACTAGCGAAGTGGCTGAAGATTTAACATACTACTTTGCATCAAGCGAACAGACTCCATCAGCAGTGGGTCTGGGTGTTTTAATGTCTAAGGATAATCACGTGAGAGAATCTGGCGGATTTATAGTTCAGATGATGCCAGATGCTAAGGAAGAGACTGTTTCTCAAATAGAAGAGAACCTTTCAAAGATTACATCAGTCACTGATATTCTAAAGGAGGGAAAAACTCCCGAGGATTTGGTGAAGGCAGTGATGGGAGATATCGAAGTAGAATTCACAGATAGAATAGAAGCAAAGTATGAATGCAACTGCAGCAAAGAACGCGTGATGAGAGTTCTTGCTACTTTGAATAAAAAAGATTTGGCGGATTTGATTGCAGAGGGAGAAGACATAGAAGTGAAGTGCGATTTCTGTAATTCCAAATATGTGTTTAAGACAGATGAGTTGAAGGAGGCTTTAGGATGGGAAGAATAAAGAAACTTTTAACTCTAGTTCTTAGTGTGGCAATGTTGCTTGCTGTTAATGCAAGTGTCTTTGGCGCGGAAATAAATGTTAATGAGAGAAAAATGCTAGATGCATTTAAGGAAGAGCCATTTGCCACTTACCTAGACAAAAACTACATAAACCAATTTGAGAATTATTTCTCAAGAGATGATGTGGATGTGGAGAAGAAGACAGCAAATCTTTTCTTGGATTACTTTTCAAAAGCTATTGTTGAGTACGAGAAATCAGGTGGAAAAGGTCCAGCCTTTAGTCAGTCAGCAAACTCTCTACATTACTTCCAGTATGCAGGTTCCACTATTGATTTGTATCTAGAGTACGATAGCAAATCACGTAGTTATTATGCCGTAGACAATGCTGGATATGTGGTGATTGATCCTAACAAGGTTATAAAAGATACGGACGAAGCGCAAAAATCGGACAGCAGTAAAACAGGACAAGAAGAGAGCTCATGGGGTGTCTCTGTTGAAATGATTTTTGCCGGAGTAGTTTTCCTAATATTTGTGGGCTTTGTAGTTAATGCTAGAAAGTGGATGCACAGAATTAGAAGACACAGTGATAAAAACTATGACGATGAAGAAGACGACGAGATGGAAGTTGCAAACAGAAAGACTAGAAGAGCACGTCTTCAAACATTTTCTTATACTAACTTTAAACAAGTAGTTAAATATTTTTATGTGCCAATCATTATGTGCGTAATTCTACTTGGTTCTGCATTTATTGCTTTAAAACCATATACTGATGTTTTCAAGAGCATCAAAAATGGATTCATTCAAAATCTTACTCTAAATACTTACTCGGAAGAGCAGAAAGATTTTAAAAATGTTCCACTCATAAAAGAAGATACTATCAAAGGTGACCAAGTTCATTGGCCTAAATTCACTGAGCCTTATGGATTGATTAATTGTAACGATATTGATTTGAAGGCGCCGCTTTATATGGGCGATTCAGACTACGTTTTGAGTGGAAAGATTAAGCGTAAAGTGGAAAATGATTACGAAGATGATTTCGGTGGCAAACTAGATGAAGAGTTTAAGGGAGCAGCAGGTACTTACCTTGGAAGTTCTATTCCAGGTGATGGAAAGCCTATTCTTGTAGGTGCGCATGATACCACTTATTTCGCTCCTTTAGAAAAAGTGAAAAAAGGAATGGTTATGTATGTAACCACTACCTATGCTAGATACAAATATAAAGTTACAGATATCAAAATCTTTGACGAGGGCGAATACGACAAAGCATACAACTTGCAAGAAGACAAAGAAAAAATGATTCTCTACACTTGCTATCCATTTGGAAAACTAAATGGAGATAAGAGCCAGAGAATGTTTGTATACTGCGACAAAATATTTGGACCTTCTATAGATAAGGAGGTGACCAAATAATGAGACATAAACATAGAGTTAGACAGGGAATAGTTAATTATTTGTTATCGTTCATCCTTATGCTATCAGTTGTTGTGATAGTGGCAGGAGGAGTTGGCAAGTGGAGTTTTGCTAGTAGAAGAGCGGTTATTCACGCTGGAGATAGAACTCACTATTTTTATCATTTGAAAAATGAGATAGAACAAAGCGCAGCTGATATTGGAAAACCTTTCGGGCTAGATTTAGATGTTATCAGTGGTGTGTTTAAAACTAGCGAAGTAAAATCGGATGTATTAAAAACATTTGACCAAAGACTTTATAACAAAAAAGAAATAATTGATATTGGATACATTGAAAATAGAATTAGAAGTAATGTAGAGAAGAAGGAAGGCAAACTAAATGAAAAGCAACTTGCCTCGCTTGGCGCCTACATGAGAAAGCTTCAAAAAATGTATTTGGAAGAACTTCACTTCCCTACAGAAAAGCAGATGGTGACTATCATTACTAAAACTGACAAGTTGGCTTGGATTGCCATTCCTTTGGCAGTGTTGATAGGATTCTTTAGCGCATTCTACTTGATTGTATCAAGACACTATGCATACCACGGATTAAGATTCGTAGTCTACGGATTGATTGGAGCGGGAGCTCTTATAACCGTTGGATTCTCAGCCCTTGTATCAAACGGATCTTTCTACGAATACAATTTGACGGATTCGTTTATGAAAGATTACTACGGATATTATGTAGGACACGTTATGTTTATAGAAGTGGTATACGGAATAGGTATCTTGGTGCTTGGATTGATAGGAATTTTCCTTGCGTACAGACAAAAGTATGCGGTTAGACGATAAATTCAAAAATATTTATAGACTTTCAGACTTTACAGTGTTAAAATATAAAAGTAAATAAGATTTGCGGAGGAAATGTTATGAGCAAGAAGATTAGAAACAAAGAAGTAGATCATTTATTTGATGCTATTTTAACACTTAAAAA
>JAGCPW010000073.1 GCA_017965495.1 Eubacterium sp.
AATATTTAAAATATTAAAGCGTGGCGAAAAGTTAAATCTTGAAACTGCCGAAGCTGAGATGGACTTGGTAGACAGCGGACTTAGATATGATTTAACTGTTCCTTTGGTGCGCTATTATTCAAAGAATGCTAACGAGTTGCCAACACCTTTCAAGGCGCTTCAGATGGGTAATGTTTTTAGAGCAGACCGTCCACAGCGTGGAAGATATCGCCAGTTTATGCAGTGCGATATCGATATACTAGGTGATGCTACTAACTTAGCAGAGATTGAACTTATACTTGCAACATCAAGCACACTTACAAAATTAGGATTTAAAAATTTTGAAATCAGAATTAATGATAGAAGAATCTTAAAGGCAATGGCTGAATATTCTGGTTTTGACGCAGATAGTTTTGATCAAGTATTTATTACACTAGATAAAATGGACAAGATTGGTCTAGATGGTGTAAAAGAAGTTTTGATTAAAGACGGATTCAGTGAAGACGCTGTTGAAAAATACACATCACTATTCAGTGAGATTGAAGGACAGTCAGATGCTATCGCATATTTGTCTGACAAGTTAGGTGATGGTTTCGCTGATGATGTTAAGCAGTGGATGGATGAGATTATCAATAGCGTTAAGAATTCTAAAACAGATAATTACGATATAGTTTTTGATCCAACATTGGTTCGTGGAATGTCATACTATACAGGAACTATCTTTGAGATTGCTATTCCTGAGTTTGGCGGAAGCTGCGGTGGCGGTGGAAGATACGACAAGATGGTTGGACAGTTCACTGGAAACGACACACCTGCATGTGGTTTTTCAATTGGATTTGAGAGAATCATTTTGCTTATGATGGAGCAAGGCTTTGAAATACCAGAAAATGAAGATAAAGTTTGCTATCTAATTGAAAAAGGAATAGAAGGAAAAGACTTGTCAGATATTATTGAAAAGGCTAACACAGAAAGACAAAACGGCAAACAGATTTTAGTTGCTAGAATGAATAAGAACAAACGATTCCAAAAAGAACAATTATCCGAGCAAGGATATACAGACTTTGAGGAGTTTTATAAGGAGTAAATATGTCAGAAACAATTAAGGGACTTCATAGAAGTCACAGATGTACAGAAGTATCAAACAAAAATATTGGTGAAGAAGTCACAGTTATGGGCTGGGTTCAAAAGAGAAGAAACTTAGGTTCTCTTATCTTTATAGACCTTAGAGATAGAAGTGGCTTAGTTCAGATTGTGTTTGATGAAAATGACGGCGAGATTTTTGAGAAAGCCGGCACTTTAAGAAGCGAGTTTGTAATCGCTGTAAGAGGTGAGGTTAGAGCGAGAGATGGCGCTGTCAATGAAGATATGAAGACAGGTGATATTGAAATCACCGCCAAAGAACTTCGCATTCTTTCAGAGTCAGAGACACCACCATTCCCTGTGGAGGAGGGTGCTAACACTAAAGAAGAGTTAAGACTTAAATATAGATATTTAGATTTAAGAAAGCAAAACCTTCAGAACAATTTGAAGCTTCGTTCAGATGTAACTACTTTTGTACGTTCATTTATGGCCAAAGAAGGTTTCCTTGAGATAGAGACTCCTACACTTTGTAAGAGTACACCTGAGGGCGCTAGAGACTATTTGGTTCCTAGCCGTGTTCATCCAGGACATTTTTATGCTTTGCCTCAGAGTCCTCAGTTGTTTAAACAGCTACTTATGTGCTCTGGATGTGACAGATATATCCAGATTGCAAAGTGCTACAGAGACGAGGATTTAAGAGCAGACAGACAGCCTGAGTTTACACAGATTGATATGGAGTTATCTTTTGTGGAAGCAGAGGATGTTATGGATGTTAATGAGCGTATGCTTCAAGCGCTATTTAAAGAAGTGCTTGATGTGGATGTTCAAATTCCATTTGCTAGAATGACTTGGCAAGAGGCTATGGATAGATTTGGAACAGACAAACCAGACACACGTTTTGAGATGGAACTAACTGATGTGACAGACGTAGTCAAAGGTTGTGGCTTTGGCGTGTTTGCTGGACCTGCTGATGAAGAAGGTTCATCTGTACGTGGTCTCAATGTAAAGGGCCAGGGTGCAATGTCACGTAAAAAGATTGATAAGTTAGTTGAGAGCGCCAAAGGAAATGGTGCAAAGGGACTTGCTTATCTATGTATAAATGAAGATGGCACTTACAAATCATCTTTTGCTAAGTTTATGTCAGAAGAAGAATTAGAAGCATTAGTTTCTGCTATGAAGGGTGAAACTGGAGATTTATTGCTCTTTGCTGCGGACACTAACAAGATTGTTTGGAATGTTCTTGGAGCATTAAGATTAGAACTTGCAAAAGAATTAGAATTGATTGATGAGTCAAAATACAACTTCCTATGGGTAGTAGATTTCCCTCAATTTGAGTGGTCAGATGAAGAGGAGAGATACATTGCAATGCATCATCCATTCACAATGCCTAAGGAAGAAGATATTCAGTATATTGAATCAGATCCAGGAAAGGTGCATGCCCAAGCTTATGATATCGTTCTTAATGGTTCTGAGATTGGTGGAGGTAGTGTGAGAATTCACCAGAGTGATGTTCAAGAAAAGATGCTTAGAGCAATCGGATTTACAGATGAACAAGCTCATGAGCAATTTGGATTCTTGATAGATGCTTTTAAATATGGAGTGCCACCTCACGCAGGTTTAGCATACGGTCTTGATAGATTGGTAATGCATATGGCAGGAGAAGACAATATAAGAGAAGTGATAGCATTTCCAAAGAACAAAGATGCAGTTTGCTTGATGAGTGAGGCTCCAGGTACAGTAGATGAAAAGCAGTTAGAAGAACTATCACTTAGAATTGTAAAAAGTGAAGAATAAGTTTTCAAAGTTGGTGCTTAGGCGCCAACTTTTTTTGTGCCAACTTTTGTTATTTGAGACATAAAGATATCAATAACATCAGTTTGCGGTTAGTGGGTGACATTTCTGACATATGCTTTCTAATCATATTGAGTTCGTGAGGACAAGATATTTCAATGTCAAAGAATTGTTGTGGAGTAATTCTCATGTATTCACAGATATAAATAAATGATTGCATTGATGGGTAAAAACTGTGATTTTCGATTTGGTTTATGTAATGCTCATTTTGACCAATACTTAAACTCAAATCCCTAGCCGAAATATTAAAATCAGTCCTCAGCTGTGCAAGTCGGTCGCCTAGTTGATTGTACTCTAGAAAGCTCATAGAATAATAATCACTCATATCTACAACCTCCTATTAATTTGTATAATAATAATTTTATACATTCAGTTGGCCGTTAAATTGGACTGTCAGACATTCCATTTTTTGAAAAATATAGCATTTAATAAAATAGGAGATTAGTATATTTTTTTATTTAATTTTTCACCGCAATATGATAAAGTATTAAAAGATGTTTTAGTGCTAGAATGCACAGAAGGAGAGAAATATGTTTAGTTTTGACGAAGTAAAGAATTTTGACCCAGAAGTAGCAGCTGAGATCCAAAATGAAACTGATAGACAGGAATCTCATCTTGAACTTATTGCTTCTGAGAATATTGTAACTAAGGCTGTTATGTCAGCAATGGGCAGCCCACTTACAAATAAATATGCTGAAGGATATCCAGGAAAGAGATACTACGGTGGATGCGAATATGTGGACGTGGTAGAAGATATCGCTAGAGAGCGTGCTAAGAAATTGTTTGGTTGTACATACGCTAATGTTCAGCCTCACTCAGGTGCGCAGGCTAATATGGCTGTATTCTTCGCACTTGTTAAACCAGGCGATACTGTTATGGGTATGAGTTTGGATGCAGGTGGACACTTAACACACGGTTCACCAGTAAATATGTCTGGTACTTACTTTGACATCGTACCTTACGGTGTAGATGACAACGGATATATTGATTATGATGAAGTTCTAAGAATAGCAAAAGAGTGTCAGCCAAAACTTATTGTGGCAGGTGCTAGTGCTTATCCTAGAAAAATAGATTTCAAGAAGTTTAGAGAGATAGCAGATGAAGTAGGAGCATTCCTAATGGTTGATATGGCTCATATCGCTGGTCTTGTAGCTGGTGGTGCACACGAGAGCCCAATCCCATATGCTCATGTTACTACAACTACTACACATAAAACTCTAAGAGGACCACGTGGTGGACTTATTCTTTCAAGCGAAGAGTTTGCTCTAGAGCACAAGCTAAACAAAGCAGTGTTCCCAGGAATCCAAGGTGGACCACTTATGCACGTAATCGCTTCTAAAGCAGTTTGCTTTAAGGAAGCATTGTCAGATGACTTTAAGACTTATGCACAGACTGTAGCAGCTAACGCACAGGCTCTTGCAAAAGGTTTAATGGATAGAGGATTTGACTTAGTATCAGGTGGTACAGATAATCACTTAATGCTAGTTGACCTTAGAAGCAAAGGTATTACAGGTAAGGAATTTGAGATTGCACTTGATAAGGCTAACATCACTTGTAACAAGAACTCAATTCCAAACGATCCTGAGAAGCCAGGTACTACATCAGGTGTTAGAATTGGTACTCCATCAGTTACAACAAGAGGTCTTCAGCCAGAGGATATGGATGTAATTGCTGAGTGTATGAATCTTATAGCAGAAGATGCTGAAGGTAATACTGAAAAAGTAAAAGCTATGGTTAAAGAATTGACGGATAAGTATCCTATTTATAAATAATAAAAAAGCGTTTCGTAAAACTCTTACGAAACGCTTTTTTTATTTACTTATTATTTATAAAAATCTACTATATCAGTAATTCTTGAACTCATATTTTCGAAAAGCATATCGACTAGTGTGATAGCTACCATGCTTTCGACTACTACGCATGCTCTTGGGACTATTACTGGATCGTGGCGGCCTTTGATTTCGATTGAAACTTCTTCGCCATCTTTGTTTGTGGTTTTTTGTCGTTGGGCGATGGATGGAGTAGGTTTGATAGCGGCTGTAAGTTTGATTTGTGAGCCGTTAGATATTCCACCTAATATTCCGCCTGCGTTTTCTACTGGATTGTTTTCGCTGCCTGTAGAAGTAGAGGCATCAAATCCAGAACCTATCTCTACGCCTTTGACAGAGCCAATGCTCATAACAGCTTTTGAAAGATTAGCATCAAGTTTATCAAATACCGGTTCGCCTAAACCTGCAGGGCAACCATCTACTATACATTCAATAGTTCCTCCCACAGAGTCCATCTCTTCACGTTTTTTATTAATCAATTCAATAGCGCTAGTAGCAGCTACGCTGTCTGGCATATATATTGCATTATTCATTATTTCGTCTTTATTAAAATTATTGGCAACTACATCGCCTATAGATTTAGTGTAAGCGCAAACACTAACACCAAGTTGTCCTAAAATCTTTGACGCAACCGCACCTGCACAAACTCTAGCTACAGTTTCTCTTCCTGAAGAGCGTCCGCCACCGCGATGATCTCTAAAACCATATTTAGCATCGTAAGTAATGTCTGCGTGTCCTGGTCTATATACATCTTTTAAATCATCATATGCATTTGAATTGTGATCTTCGTTTTTTATAATCATTGAAATAGGAGTGCCAGTAGTTTTGCCCTCGAATACACCTGATAAAATCTCCACTTCATCTGATTCATTTCTCTGAGTAGTAATCTCAGACTGTCCAGGCTTTCTACGGTCAAGGAAAGGTTGAATGTCGCTTTCAGACAATTCAAGTCCAGCAGGGCAACCATCTATCACCACACCCAAAGCCTTTCCATGAGATTCACCCCATGTTGTTATTTTAAATAATTTTCCAAATGTTGAACCAGACATAATGACCTCCTTCATTTCAAACAATTATATCAATATAGAATATTAATATCAAATTAAATAATCCGATTTTCAGTAGAAGCAAAAAAATAATATAATATATTTATTAAGAGATTTCTAATATTATTTTAATGTTTGCAACTTAATATATAGGTACACAATAAAAAAACGGAGGACATAACAATGAAAAAATTACTCACAAGTTTAATGGTATTAGCGGTGGCATTTTCAGTTATCACTTTTACACCAAATGCAGTACAGGCAAAAAGATTTAAGCAGCACTTAACAGCTAATCTAAAATCAATAACAGTTACTTGGAACAAGGCAAAAGGTGCTAACAAGTATATTGTGTATAGAGCCAAAGTCAAAAAGAATGAAGACACACCAAAGAAAAGCAAATTTAAGAAAATCAAAACTGTATATAAAAGAAAATATACAGACAAAAAAGCTAAGAAGAACAAATACTATGCTTACTATATAAAAGCAGTTAAAAATGGAAAAGTAATCAAAACTACATTTAACAAAGATTATATGGATCACAAATGTAAAGGTTTTGAGAAAGCAGAAATACTTAATGCTGGATATGGTGAAAACTTTACAAATTCTCGCAAGAAACTATATTTGTATGCAGATGTAGGTTACGACGGATACTCTCCAAAGCATCCAAAGTTTATCTTTTATAGAAAGGTAAAAGGTTCAAAGTGTAAATTTAAGAAGATAACTTTGAAAAAGACTAAAGACAGCTATGTATATTACGATAATAAGGTTACACCAGGAAAGACGTATCAGTACAAATGTAAAGCTTACGCTAAAAAGGGAAAGAAAAAATATTACTCAAAATATTCAAAGACAGTAGAGATATCTGCAGTAAACTTCCATGCATCATACAAGATTGAATCACTTACTAAGCCTGGAGTTTATGAGCAAAAAGAGTTAGAAGCCATTTTCAAAGTAACTAAAGGTAATGAATATGATGGCACAACAGTATTCCTAAATAAAGTATCAGAAGACATCGATAATGGTTATTGCTGTTATGAAAAGAAAGATACACCAGAAGCTAATCAACATAGATATTCATTCCAGTTGACACAGTACAGCACTGATGGAAATACTTGGACAGATATCCCAGACAAAGGTGTCGAACTATCATCAACAAAACCTTTATATCTAAAAGCTAAAATTGCAATTACTAAAGATTCAAAAGAAACTTCAATTACATTTGCAGGAAATGATTCTAAATATTATTATTCAGCAATTGAAACTAATGGTAATTTACTAAAATACAATGGCCCTGGAATAGGCGAAGGATTTGCTAACTTCGACCTAATCAAAGGAACTGGTTCATCTTACCAAGAGTGGGATTAACATAAAGATAAAATAATGTTATAATCATTGCTATGTTTAAGATATTAAATAAAGATGGCAATGCCAAAAGAGGAGAATTTCATACAGTTCACGGAGTGATACAAACTCCAGTGTTCATGAACGTGGGAACAGCCGCCGCTATTAAGGGGGCTGTTTCTTCTGTCGATTTAAAAGAAATTGGCTGTCAAGTGGAGCTATCTAACACATATCACTTGCATGTTAGACCAGGTGATGAGGTAGTTAAGCAACTTGGAGGAATTCACAAGTTTATGAACTGGGACAGACCTATTCTTACTGATTCTGGTGGATTTCAGGTGTTCTCTTTGGCGGAGCTTCGCAAAATAAAAGAAGAGGGTGTTCATTTTAACTCACATGTAGATGGACGAAAGATTTTTATGGGACCAGAGGAGAGTATGCAGATTCAATCAAATCTAGCATCTACTATAGCTATGGCCTTTGACGAATGCCCATCTAGTGTGGCGGAAAAATCATACATAAGGGAGTCAGTTAATAGAACAACTAGATGGTTAGAACGCTGCAAAAAAGAATTGGCTAGACTTAACTCTCTTGATGATACTATCAATAAAGAACAACTCTTATTTGGTATTAACCAAGGTGGAGTATATGATGATATTAGAATTGAGCATGCTAAACAGATATCTGACCTTGATCTTCCAGGATATGCTATTGGTGGACTTGCTGTGGGTGAGACTCACGAGGAGATGTATAGAATTATTGAGGCAGTAGAGCCACATCTTCCAAGTGATAGGCCAATATATTTGATGGGAGTGGGAACTCCGGCCAATATTTTAGAGGCAGTGGAGAGAGGAGTCGATTTCTTTGACTGTGTCTACCCATCGAGAAATGGCAGACATGCGCATGTTTATACAAATCATGGAAAGATGAATTTATTAAATGAGAAGTTTAAGCTAGATGATAGACCAATAGAGGAAGGTTGTCAGTGTCCAGCTTGTAGAGACTATTCTAGAGCATATATCAGACATTTGATTAAGGCTAAAGAGATGCTTGGAATGAGACTTTGTGTGCTTCATAATCTATATTTCTATAATAAAATGATGGAAGAAATTAGGGATGCTATAGCAAATAATAGTTTCCAGGAGTATAAAAAGCAAAAACTTGCTGGATTTGAGGCAAACGGAGAAGATTAGAAAGTCCTTGAAAATATAAGGCAAATATCTTATTATATTAATAATTAATTTTTAAACAAAACCTAGGAGGATTTTTACATATGTTATTAGCAGCAAAAGCCGCAGGCGGACTTGGTGGAAATATGTGGATGATAATTTTGTACGTCGTCGTCATTGTCGGAGCAATGTACTTTTTGTTGATCAGACCTCAGAAGAAGAACGAAAAGAAACAAAAAGACTTACTCAGTAATATTGAAGTGGGCGATAGCGTACTTACTTCGAGTGGATTCTACGGAATGATTATCGATGTTCAAGATGACACAGTAATCGTAGAGTTTGGTGGTAACAAGAACTGCCGAATCCCAATGCAGAAACAAGCTATCGTGGACGTAGAAAAACCTACTGAAGAATAAGTCAAAACGTTTCAAATTCGCAGCTATCAGATGAGATCTGATGGCTGCTTTTTTATTCCCAAATAGCATATCTAGTCATTGAATTTGACTTTATTTATGGTATAATTTTAAAGATAATGCGTAACTTTTTATAAGGAAGAAACGCGAGCAGAAAGAAGGATATTATGAACTTTAATATTGCAACAATTCCAGGCGATGGAATTGGTCCAGAAATAATAAAAGAAGCCACCAAAGTGCTTGATAATGTGGGCGAAAAGTTCGGCCATACTTTTAACTATACAGAAGTAGATATGGGTGGCATTTCCATAGATAAACACGGAGTTCCTCTAACAGATGAGGCGCTTGCTACAGCTAAAGAAAACGATGCTGTTTTACTTGGTGCTGTAGGTGGTATTGTGGGTAAAGATAGTTGGTATGATTTAGCTCCTAATCTTAGACCTGAAGCAGGACTTCTTGCTATTAGAAAAGGTTTAGGTCTGTTTGCAAATCTTCGTCCAGCATACCTATACAAAGAACTTAAAGGCGCTTGTCCTTTGAAGGAAGAAGTTGCTGATAAGGGCTTTGACATGATTATCGTTAGAGAACTTACTGGTGGTCTTTACTTTGGCGAACGCGAGACTAAAGAGATAGACGGAGTAATGACAGCAAAAGATACATTAGTCTACAACGAAAACGAGATTAGAAGAATTGCGATTAAGGCTTTCGAGATTGCAATGAAGAGAAATAAAAAAGTCATTAGTGTGGACAAGTCTAACGTTCTAGATTCATCTAGACTTTGGGACAAAGTAGTGAATGAAGTAGCTAAGGATTTCCCTGAGGTAGAACTAGAGCATATGCTAGTGGATAACGCTGCTATGCAGTTAGTGAAAGATCCAGCACAATTTGACGTAGTAGTTACAGAGAATATGTTTGGCGACATTTTATCAGATGAAGCAAGCATGATTACAGGCTCTATCGGAATGCTATCATCAGCATCTCTAAGAGAAGACAAATTTGGCTTATATGAGCCTAGTCACGGCGCAGCACCTGATATTGCAGGCCAAGACAAAGCTAACCCTATTGCCACCATTTTAAGTGCAGCTATGATGCTTAGATATTCCTTTGACATGGACGAGGAAGCTGATGCTGTGGAGAAGGCAGTAGAAAAAGTGTTAGAAGACGACATTAGAACAATCGATATTTACTCAGATGGAATGACATTAGTTGGATGTAAACAGATGGGTGATGAGATTGTAAACAGAATATAGAGGAGGTATTAAAATGAAAAGTGATGCAGTAAAACAAGGAATGCAGACCGCACCTCAAAGATCATTGTTTAACGCACTTGGTCTAACAGAAGAAGAATTAAAGAAACCTTTGGTTGGTATCGTTTGCTCATATAACGAAATCGTTCCAGGTCATATGAATCTAGACAAGATTTGTGAAGCAGTTAAGATGGGCGTTGCTATGGCAGGTGGAACACCTATTGAGTTCCCAGCTATCGCAGTTTGTGACGGTATCGCAATGGGACATATCGGAATGAAATATTCACTCGTTACTAGAGATTTGATTGCAGATTCTACAGAGTGTATGGCACTTGCTCACCAGTTTGACGCATTAGTTATGATTCCTAACTGCGACAAAAACGTACCAGGACTTTTAATGGCAGCTGCCAGAGTAAATGTTCCTACAGTATTTGTATCGGGCGGACCTATGATGGCTGGTCGTGTAATGGGACAGAAAAGAAGTCTTTCATCTATGTTTGAGGCAGTGGGCGCACATGCCGCTGGCAAATTAGATGATGAGCAGGTAAAAGAGTTTGTGGAGAAGGTTTGTCCTACATGTGGATCATGTTCAGGAATGTACACAGCTAACTCTATGAACTGTTTAACAGAGGCACTTGGAATGGGACTTAAAGGAAATGGAACTATTCCAGCAGTTTATTCAGAGAGAATTAAGCTAGCTAAACATGCAGGTATGGCTGTTATGGATATGCTAGAAAAAGATATTAAACCTAGAGACATTATGACAAAGGATGCTATTCTTAATGCTTTAACTGTAGATATGGCACTTGGTTGTTCAACAAACAGTATGCTTCATCTACCAGCTATCGCACACGAGATTGGTTTTGACTTTGACATTGGTTTTGCAAATGAAATCAGTGAGAAGACTCCTAACCTTTGTCACCTAGCTCCAGCAGGTCCTACATATATGGAAGACCTAAATGAAGCAGGCGGTGTTTGGGCAGTTATGAAAGAACTAGCCGATTTAGGTTTACTTAACACAGACTGTATGACAGTTACTGGAAAGACAGTGGGCGAGAACATCAAAGACGCAGTAAACAAAAACGAAGAAGTTATCAGACCTACTGACAATCCATATACAAAGACTGGCGGACTTGCAGTACTTAAAGGTAACTTGGCACCAGACGGTTCTGTAGTTAAGCGCTCAGCTGTTAAGGAAGAGATGCTAGTACACGAAGGACCAGCCAGAGTCTTTGACTCAGAAGAGGATGCTATAGCAGCTATCAAGGGTGGAAAGATCAATCCTGGTGATGTTGTAGTTATCAGATACGAGGGACCAAAGGGAGGCCCTGGTATGAGAGAGATGCTTAATCCTACATCAGCTATCGCTGGAATGGGATTAGATGATACAGTTGCACTTATTACAGACGGTAGATTCTCAGGAGCTTCAAGAGGAGCGTCTATTGGACATATCTCACCTGAAGCTGCAGTTGGTGGACCTATCGCATTGGTAGAAGAGGGCGACATCATTAAAATAAATATTCCTGAATACACACTAGACGTAGCCGTCAGTGACGACGTTTTGGAAGAACGTCGTAAGAACTGGACTCCTAAGGAGCCTAACGTTACAACAGGTTACTTAGACAGATACAGAAAGATGGTTACAAGTGGTGCAAAGGGAGCAATCTTAGAAATTAAAGAATAATCCCAATGCAAAGATAAGGAATAAAGGAGAGATAAAATGTTACTTAATGGTTCAGAAATAGTAGTTGAATGTTTAAAAGAACAAGGCGTTGATACAGTATTTGGATATCCAGGAGGAACTATCCTAAATATTTACGATGCTATCTATAAGGAAGATAAGATTAACCATTATCTTGTTTCACATGAGCAAGGTGCTGCACATGCTGCAGATGGTTATGCAAGAAGCACTGGCAAGGTAGGTGTTTGCTTTGCAACATCAGGTCCTGGTGCTACCAACTTAGTTACAGGTATTGCAACAGCATACATGGATTCAGTTCCACTAGTTGCTATTACAGCAAACGTTGCTAAGTCTGGTCTTGGTAAGGATTCTTTCCAGGAGATTGATATCGTAGGTGTGACAATGCCTATCACAAAGCACAACTACATCGTCAAAGAAATTGAAGATTTGGCTGACACTATTCGTGATGCATTTAGAATTGCGAAGTCTGGCAGACCTGGTCCAGTTCTTATCGATATCACTAAAGACGTTACAGCAAACAAGTTTGAGTTTGAAAGCAAAAAACCTGAAAAGATCGAGCGTGTAGCGGACACTATTAATGATGACGATATTGAGACAGTTTGCGAGATGATAGAAGCATCTAAAAAGCCATTCGTATTAGTTGGTGGTGGAGCTACTATATCTGAAGCAGATGCAGAAGTAAGAGAGTTTGTTGAAAAGATAAATGCTCCAGTTTGTGACACTTTGATGGGTAAAGGTGTTATCGACGGAAAAGATCCACTATACACTGGTATGATTGGTATGCACGGTACAAAGACATCTAACTTCGGTGTAAGTGATAGTGATTTGCTTATCGTAATCGGTGCTAGATTTAGTGATCGTGTTACTGGTAATGCTAAAAAGTTTGCAACAAATGCAGCGATAGTTCACATTGATGTTGATCCTTCAGAGATTAACAAAAACGTAAAAGCTGACGCTAGCATTATTGGCGATGTTAAAGAAGTTATGACTCGCCTTAATAAAGCAGTTAAGAAGCAAGACAACTCTGACTGGGTTAAAGAGATAGATGCTCTTAAAGAGAAATATCCTTTACCAGTAGACAGAGGTGCTTTAACTGGTCCATCTATTATTGATGCTATTTATGAGGCTACAAAGGGTGATGCTATTATCACTACTGACGTAGGACAGCATCAGATGTGGGCAGCTCAGTACTATAACTACAAAGAATCAAGACAGCTTATTACATCAGGTGGTCTTGGAACAATGGGTTATGGTGTTGGCGCTTGTATCGGAGCTAAGATGGGCAACAAAGATAGAGTATGTATCAACGTAGCAGGTGATGGATGTTTCAGAATGAATATGAACGAAATTGCTACAGCTACAAGATATAATATCCCTATCATTCAAGTAGTTATAAACAACCACGTTCTAGGAATGGTTCGTCAGTGGCAAACATTGTTCTACGGCGAGAGATATTCAGCAACAGTGCTAGATGACGAGGTTGATTTTGCAAAGGTATCTGAAGGTCTAGGAGCAAAGGCATATAAAGTTGCCACTATCGATGATTTCAGAGATGCCATCAAAGATGCTATTGAACTAAACATTCCATGCGTTATCGAATGTGATATCCATAAGGATGACAAGGTATTCCCAATGGTTCCAGCAGGAAAACCTATTATGGATGCATTTGACGCAGATGATTTAGAAGCATAGATTAAAATTTTTTGGAGGAATTATAAAATGAGCAGAGTATACAATTTTTCAGCAGGTCCGGCAGTGTTACCGGAAGAGGTATTAGAAGAAGCAGCAAGCGAGATGCTTGATTACCAGGGAACTGGTATGAGCGTTATGGAGATGAGTCATAGATCTCCTGCATTCCAGCAAATCATTGATGATGCTGAGGCAGATTTAAGAGAACTTATGAACATCCCAGACAATTACAAAGTATTGTTTTTACAAGGTGGTGCATCTACACAGTTTTCAGCTATTCCAATGAACTTAAAGAAGAATGGAAAAGCTGCATACATCGTAACTGGTCAGTGGGCTAAGAAAGCAGCTCAGGAAGCAGAAAAGTATATCGATGTAGTAAGAGTAGCATCATCAGAAGATAAGACATTTTCTTATATTCCAGATTGTAGCGATTTGGATATTCCAGAAGATGCAGACTATGTTTACATTTGTGAGAACAACACAATCTATGGAACAAAATATAAGACACTTCCAAACACTAAGGGTCACATCTTGGTATCTGACGTTTCATCATGTTTCTTGTCAGAACCAGTAGACGTTGAGAAGTATGGAATTATCTACGGTGGTGTTCAGAAGAACATTGGACCAGCTGGTATGGCAATCGTCATTATCAGAGAAGATTTGATTCCTGAAGAAGTGGACAAATGTGTTCCAACAATGCTTGCATACAAGACTCAGGCTGATGCAGGCTCACTTTATAACACACCTCCATGTTATACAATTTATATGTGTGGCAAAGTATTTAAGTGGCTTAAGAAGATGGGTGGCTTAGATGCTATGAAAGAAAGAAACGAAAAGAAAGCTAAGATTCTTTATGATTTCTTAGATCAAAGTGAAATGTTCAATGGAACAGTAGTTCCTGAAGACAGATCGCTTATGAACGTTCCTTTTGTAACAGGCGATGAAGAACTAGACGCTAAGTTTGTAAAAGAAGCAAAGGCAGCTGGTTTTGAAAACCTAAAGGGCCACAGAACTGTTGGTGGTATGAGAGCTAGTATCTACAATGCTATGCCTATCGAAGGTGTAGAAGCACTAGTAGAATTTATGAAGAAGTTTGAGGAGGAGAATAAATAATGATTAAATATAATTGCTTAAATCCTATTTCACCTCTTGGATTAGGAAACTTTACAGATAATTACGAAGCTACAGAAAACTTTGATGAGGCCGACGTAGCATTAGTTAGAAGTGCAGCAATGCACGATTTAGATTTACCAGAAAGTCTAGTGGCAGTAGCTAGAGCTGGTGCTGGTGTAAACAACATTCCTCTAGACAAATGTGCTGATAAAGGTATTGTTGTTTTCAATACACCTGGTGCTAACGCAAACGGCGTTAAAGAATTAGTTATTTGCGGTATGCTTTTAGCTTGCAGAGATGTTATTGGCGGTAACACATGGGTTAAAGAGAATAAATCTGATGAGAATATAAACAAGTCTATGGAGAAGGCTAAGAAACAGTTTGCCGGTGGTGAAATCCTAGGTAAAACTCTTGGTATCATTGGACTTGGTGCTATCGGAAGATTAGTTGCTAACTCTGCAGTAGCACTTGGTATGGATGTTGTGGGTGTTGATCCATTCCTTACAGAAGAAGGAAAGGCAATGCTTGATGATAAAGTAAAGATTGTTGATACAAACGACGACGTATATGCAGTATCTGATTTCATTTCTGTTCATGTGCCTCTACTAGATGACACTAAAGAAATGATTAACAAAGACACAATTGCTAAGATGAAAGATGGCGTGGTAGTTCTTAACTACGCAAGAGATCTTCTTGTATCAGATGCTGATATGGCTGAGGCTCTAGCATCAGGTAAGGTTAAGAATTATGTTACAGATTTTCCTAACTTCAAGAGTGCAAATACAGAGGGTGTAATCGCATTCCCTCACCTTGGAGCTTCTACAGCAGAGTCTGAAGATAACTGTGCAATAATGGCAGTTAAGCAGATTATGGACTTTGTAGAAAATGGAAACATTGTTAACTCAGTTAACTTCCCTAAGGTAAGCAAGGGTGAAGCAACAAAGGCTAGAGTGGCTGTTGCGTTCAAAGGTATCGAATGTGCAGACATCAAAACTGCTCTTGGTAGTGATGATGCAGAATGCGCTAAGAGAGGCGACTACGGCTATATCATTGTTGATAGCGATTCATTTGACGATGCACAGATTGATGCTGCTAAGGCCATCGATGGAGTGCTTAAGGTTAGAGTTGTAAAATAATTATAATGATTAAATGATAAAGGACTGTCATATGACAGTCCTTTTATTGTATAATGATATTAGTTTTGGAGCGGAAATATGAAGAAAGTTTTAAGTACAGTTTTAATATTGTGTATGGTTTTATCTTTGTCGGGATGTTCTCTTGATGACATTGATAAAACAAATGAACAAACTACAGTATATAATGCTGTAGATTTTAGTGAGACTTTTGATGTGGAAACCTTTGAACAAACAACAGTGCAACCAACCACTGACGCTACTACAAAAGCTCAAATAAAAACTAATCGTAAAGTAAAAGTAAAATATAAATCCAAAAAACTAAAACTAGGTGACATACCAAAATATAAGGTAGTAAAAGCGCCATATGTTAGAGTGAATGGCAATAAACCAACCTTTACTAAGAAAGAAATAAAGAGACACTCATATCAAAAGTTTAGCAAACTAGATAGTCTCGGCAGATGTGGTGTGGCCATTGCATCTATCGGAAAAGACATAATGCCAAAGAGTAAGAGAACATCTATCAGTTCAGTTTATCCATCAGGTTGGCATACATACAGATACGCTAATGTGGCTGGACGATA
Source organism: Eubacterium sp. (assembly GCA_017965495.1). Classification (GTDB taxonomy): domain Bacteria; phylum Bacillota; class Clostridia; order Lachnospirales; family Lachnospiraceae; genus Eubacterium_G. The sequence goes on from JAGCPW010000073.1 coordinate 16,177, forward strand.
TTTGTATAACAGATGTCATTTGATTGGCCACCAATTGACTGGACAGAATGCTAATGCTAAGAATTTGATTACTGGAACAAGATACTTGAATGTAGACGGAATGCTACCTTTTGAAGATGAAGTAGCAGACTGCGTCAAATATAACAACAAGCATGTAATGTATCGAGTTACACCTTTGTATAAGGGTAAAAACCTAGTGGCAAGTGGAGTGCAGATGGAAGCATACTCTGTAGAAGACAAAGGTAAGTCATGTAGTTTTAATGTATATTGTTATAATGTTCAGCCGGGAATAAAGATTAATTACAAAACTGGAACAAGTAAAGGTAGTGGAAAAATATCAGGCGGATCGACAAGCAGTGGAAAGAAATATAAAAAGAAATACTCTAATAAGAAAGTCAAAAAGAGTGGTAAGTATGTAATAAGTAAAAATACAAGAAAATTCCACTATGCAAGCTGTAGATATGTAAAAAGAATCAAAAACTCAAATAGACAATATTACAACGGAAGCAGACAATCATTAATAAACCAAGGCTACAGTCCGTGCAAGGGTTGCAATCCATAAAGAATTTTTGAAAATAAATAAGATTAAATAACAAAAGAAAAAACATTAGGTACCGAACGACTTCTCTAGTGAGGACCTAATGTTTTTTCTTTTGATAAGTATATAAAAATTATTTCAAAAATTCTTTATAGATTGCAATAACTCTGTTCATTGACTCTGGACTTGGGGCTCCAAGTGTTAGTCGCTTGTTAACGCAAGTCTCTAAACTTATTGCATCAAATATATCTTCTTCAAACACATCGCTTATAGCTTTGTATTCATCTAATGTCATATCATCTAAAGATTTGTTATTCTTTTCGCAGAACAATACTAACTCACCCACAATACCATGTGCATCCCTAAACGGAACACCTTTGTTAACAAGATAGTCAGCAGCGTCAGTAGCGTTAGTGAATCCCATCTTTGTGCTGTTTTCCATATTGTCCTTGTTGAATGTCATAGTATCAATCATTCCTGTAAATAGAAGAACACATCCTTTGACGGTGTCGATTGCGTCAAATGCAAGTTCCTTGTCTTCCTGCATATCTTTATTGTATGCAAGTGGAAGTGACTTCATAGTAGTTAGTAGTGACATTAACGCACCATACACGCGTCCAGTCTTACCACGAATTAACTCAGCAATGTCTGGGTTTTTCTTTTGTGGCATAATACTTGAGCCTGTGCTGTATGAGTCATCAATATTTACAAAGCGATATTCATTAGAATTCCAAATGCAAATCTCTTCACAGAAACGAGAGAGGTGCATCATAATAATTGACATGTCGCTTAAAAACTCAATTAAGTAATCACGGTCTGAAACTGAGTCCATACTGTTAAGTGTTGGCTCTCTAAATCCTAACTCCTCAGCCACAAACTCGCGATCCAAAGGATAAGTAGTACCAGCCAAAGCACCAGAACCTAGTGGACACTGATCGATGCGCTTTAGTGCGCAGTTAAGACGTGAGTAGTCACGCTTAAACATTTCAAAGTATGCTCCAAAATGGTGAGCCAAAGTAATAGGTTGAGCTTTTTGAAGATGTGTAAAGCCTGGCATAATAGTTTCAGTATTCTTTTCCATTACATTAAGAATAGAAGCAAGGAGAGTCTTTATTAAACTCTTTAATTCAAGCATTTCTTCCTTAGTGTACATCTTCATATCTAAAGCCACCTGGTCATTACGGCTACGTCCAGTATGAAGCTTCTTTCCTGCATCACCAATACGCTCTGTCAAAGTAGCTTCGACAAAACTATGTATATCTTCTGAATTATCAAACTCTAGAGCGCCAGAATTAAGATCGTTTAGAATTCCTTCCAATCCCTTAACAATCTCTTTGGCTTCGTCGTCTGAAATAATTCCCTGTTTTCCAAGCATTTTTGCATGGGCAATACTTCCAGTGATATCTTGTTTATAAAGTTTTCTGTCAAAAGAAAGAGACTCGTTAAAATTAAAAACTAATTCATCTGTTTCTTTTGTGAAGCGTCCACCCCATAATTTCATATTTCAATACCTCTTTTCAAAATATTGATAAAAGTATAACACCTAACTAGTAGTATTTCAAATACTCATTTGCTATACTAGATAAGGTTTAGGGAGGCTTTATGAATCTATATTTCGCTCCATTAGAGAGTATTACAGGATATACATACAGAAACCTTCACTACAGGTATTTTGGCGGTGTCGACAAATACTACGCACCGTTTATTTCGCCTACCCATAATCCAGAGATGAAGGGCAAAGAAATCAGAGATATTCTGCCGGAAAATCAAACAGACGGTTTGAAACTTATTCCACAGATTCTATCTAATAAGCACGAGTTCTTTATAAAAGGTGCAAAGCAACTTATGGAGCTTGGTTATAATGAAGAAATAAATATAAATATGGGTTGTCCATCGGGCACAGTAGTATCCAAAAACAAAGGATCAGGTTTCTTAAGAGACTTAGAAGGAATGGATGAATTCTTCTATGAAATTTTTGAGTGGAACGATGGACTCACCAATCCGCTTGATTTGTCGGTTAAGACACGCATCGGCGTCAAAGACTCTGAAGAATTTGAAAAGATAATGGAAGTATATAATAAGTATGATTTTTCTGAGTTGATTATTCATCCGAGAACGAGAGTTCAAATGTATAAAGATAATCCTAATATGAAAGCTTTTGACTATGCGGTAAAACATTCAAAGAATCTATTATGTTATAACGGCGATATAAAGTCGGTCTATGACTATGAACAGATAGTAGAAAAGTACGATGATGGTATTTATACAGGAAATATAATGTTGCCATCAAGTGTTTCGTCGGTGATGATTGGTAGAGGATTAATAGCTAATCCTAATCTTGCAAACGAGATAAAAGGAAGTGCGCACATTAATATAAATGATATAAAAATGTATCAGGAAGTACTTTTTGATGAGTTTAAAAAGATAATGAAATCAGATAAACACTTGCTTAATAAGATGAAAGAATTCTGGTTTTATATAGCAGAAAACTTTAAAGATACACATAAAGTTAGGAAATTAATAAGAAAGACACAAAACCTTTATAAATACGACATAGCAGTCAATGAAATACTTGAAAACTACGCTTTAAAGTAGTAAAATTTACAAGGTTATAAAAAAATTCAGGAGGGCATTAACCTATGAATAACAAATGGACAAGAGCAGCTATACCTGCATTGTTACTACACTGTAGTATCGGTACAGTATATTGCTGGTCAGTATTTAGTCAAGAGATTTCAGACAGAATCGGTTTTTCAAAACCTGCTGTAGAATGGGCATTTAGTTTTGCTATTTTCTTCCTAGGAATGTCAGCAGCTTTCCTTGGCGGAATTGTTGAGAAGAATATTCACTTATCATCTCTAATTGCAACTATCTGTTTCACAGTTGGTATGCTAGGAACTGGATTCTTTATTTGGTACGGTGGTACAGATGCAGGACATGGAAACCCACTAACGCTTATCGGTATTTACATTTGCTACGGTATGATAATGGGTATCGGTCTTGGTACAGGTTACTTATCACCAGTTAAAACTTTGATGCTTTGGTTCGAAGACAAAAAGGGTCTTGCCACAGGTCTTGCGGTAGCAGGATTTGGCGCAGCTAAAGCTATCGCTAGTCCAATCATGCAGTCATTGCTACATGCCTTTGGTGAGGACAAAAAAGGATTCCTTATCGGTGTTTACATGATGTTCTTTATCTTGGGCGGAGTATACTTCGTAATGATGTTTGTAGGACACAGACTACTTAAGAAACCTGACGGTTGGGTAGAGCCTACAAAGAAAGCGAAAGGCGAAGGTGTTTGGGCTACTATTAAGAGTAAACCTATCACAAACTATATTGGTATATGGTTAATGTTCTATATTAATATTACTTGTGGTCTTGCAATTATTTCTCAGGAGAAAATGATTGTTAAGATTATCGGCCTAGGTGCTGTTGTTGGTGTTATTTCATCAATCTCAGCTATCTTTAACGCAGGTGGACGTTTAGGATTCTCTGCATGGGCTGATTACTTAAAAGATAGAAATACAATTTATAAGATAATCTTTTCATTATCTATATTGTTTACAGGATTAGTAATCCTAACAAATGGTATCAAGAATGGTGAAGGAAATGTATTACTAATTGCAATCGTTCTAGGATTAATCTTTGTTGTTAATGCTGGATACGGTGGTGGATTTAGTAACGTTCCAACACTTCTTCATGATCATTACGGAATGGGCAATATCAGTGCTATTCACGGTATTACACTTTCTGCTTGGGCTTTCGCTGGTCTATCAGGAAACCAACTTGCTTCATGGATTGTTACACACACAGGTACAAAGCAGGCTGAGGGTAATGCAGTAGGATATCAATATGTGCTATATGCTACAATAGTTCTATATGCAATCGCGTTACTACTATCTATTTTCTTCGTTAGAAAATCTGGTAAAGCGGCAAAAGCAGTAGAGTCTAAATAATTAATGATTTAAAAGAGCATTCTTATTTGAATGCTCTTTATATGCTTCTGTAGCTCAGTTGGTAGAGCACTTCACTCGTAATGAAGGGGTCACGCGTTCAAGTCGCGCCAGAAGCTCTATCAATTTTTAAAGGTGATTAATATGAGTAAACAAATAATTGACAGTGAAAGTAGAGTGCCAGTATTTGGCTTTAGATCCGGCAAATCATGGAAAATGGTTATTGCTGTTTTGTATTATGCATTAGCTGGATTCATTTTTGTTACAAGTGTAATCAATGAGTTTAGATATTATAGATTTGAACCAATTGATGTAATCCTTGTAATAATTAAATACGTATTTATATTTGTATTCTTATTTAGTCCGCTTATCTTTTTGTCGGATTTTAAGTACACATACAATATTCCTTTGTTCAGAAACAAAGAAAGATCTAAGTCAGCTATAGGACTTATTATTGTTCTTGGAATTTGTTACATGATGATGCAATTGAATATTTATGTGGGTTCAAATTTATATAAAAGTTCTGTGAAAGAATACACATTGAAAAACACTGCACAGGCAGTTGCGCCTTATGAAAAGAAAATTGATTCTGATAAACTTAAAGTTTTGCTTAGCAACTTGCAAGTAGCAAAAGGCTACAAAGTGGAAGTGGCTACAGATAATAAGTTTAAAAATCCATTAGTTAAAGGTGACTATAAAAAGAGCTTGATTACTATCAAATCACCAAAACTTGTAAACCAGAAAAAACTATTTGTAAGAGCAAAGAGTTATGGTACAGTAAACAAAAAGATAATAGAAGGTGATTGGTCCGATGTTAAGGAAGTGAAGATTATTCAACCTAAAAAGAAGACGGACCAAACAACAGAACAAGTAACTACAAAGAAAAAAGACAAAAAGAAGTAGGAGGAAGTTAATATGAAAAACAAAATAATTTTAATTGCAATTACTATTGTGTCAGTTTTTGCTATGGGTCTTGTGATGAGTGGTTGCTCATGTGGTGGCAAAGATGACGAAACTACTTTCAATCCAGCAAATGTTTCTGGAGAGAGTGCATCTCATATGGGTAATGGAAATAATGTAGTAAATGATAACTTTGGAACAATTTCTCCAACAGAAAAAGCTACAGACAAAAATGGAGATACTGTCATTTCATATACAGATGCAGAAGGCAACAAAGTATTTAGAACAATAAAGAAAAATGGCACGATTAAAATCGTAGTTAAAAATAAAAAGGGTAAAGTTATAAGAAAACACACATATAAACCTAAAAAATACTCAACCCCAACAAATGCTAACAATAACAACAAGAAGAAAGATAATAAAAAGAAAGATGATAAAAAGAAAGACGACCAAGAGCATGGCGTAGTAGCAAACGATGGCGACGGTTGGTCAGACTTTTATTAAAATTAATTTGAAGAGAAGGTATTTATGTTTAAATTAGACAAGAAACTTAAAGTAGGTATAGTAGGCGCTACAGGAATGGTTGGACAAAGATTTATTACTTTGCTAGAAAACCATCCTTGGTTTGAACTTGTTTGTTTGGCAGCTAGTCCTCGTTCAGCAGGAAAGTCATACGAAGAAGCTGTTGCTGGTAGATGGAAAATGGATACACCTATTCCAGAAGCAGTAAAAAGTATGATAGTGTATGATGCAAGCGAAGTTCAGACAGTGGCAGAACAAGTAGATTTCATTTTCAGTGCTGTAGACATGGACAAAGATGCCATAAGAGCATTGGAAGATGAATATGCAAAAGCAGAATGTCCTGTAGTATCTAACAACAGTGCGCACAGATGGACTGAAGATGTTCCTATGGTGGTTCCAGAAATCAACCCAGAACATTATGAAGTTATCAAATATCAGAAGGAAAGACTTGGAACAAAGAGAGGTTTTGTTGCAGTAAAACCTAACTGTTCTATTCAAAGTTATACACCAGTTCTCACTGCATGGAAGAAGTTTGAACCAAAGGAAGTAGTAGTAACTACATACCAGGCTATTTCAGGTGCAGGTAAGACTTTCAATGAGTGGCCAGAGATGGTTGGAAACATTATTCCCTTTATCGGTGGCGAAGAAGAAAAGTCTGAGCAAGAGCCACTTAAACTTTGGGGTAAAGTGGAAGACGGAGTAATTAAGAAGAGTGACTGCATGACAATCACTTCACAGTGTATTAGAGTTCCTGTTTTAGATGGACATACAGCTGCAGTGTTTGTAAACTTTGCAACTAAACCATCTAAGGAAGAATTGATTCAGGCACTTAAGGACTTCAGTGGTAAGCCACAAGAGTTAGAACTTCCAAGTGCACCTAAGCAGTTTATCCAATATCTAGAAGATGATAACAGACCACAAGTAGCACTTGATGTTAATTATGAAAATGGTATGGGAATCTCTGTTGGTAGACTTCGTGAAGATATAATGTTTGACTATAAGTTTGTCGGACTATCTCACAATACTTTGAGAGGTGCTGCTGGCGGTGGAGTTATCTCTGCTGAAATGCTAGTGGCAGAAGGATATATTACTGCAAAATAATGAGTGATTATATAAGAGAAAGTGAAACTAGAGAACAGAAAAGACAAAGAATGAAGCGTAAAAGACGTATAGTCATGAGAAATCGCATCATAGTCTTAGTAGTAATTCTAATTATAGTTTTACTTTCTCTTTTTATGTGCAATTCTAAAAAAGACGATAGTGAAAAAACAACTACAGAAATTAAAACTACAAAAGTTGAGACTACAAATATAGAACAAACCAAACAAATGGAAACTGAAACCATTTCTACAGGATTAACTGAAGATGAAGAAGGACAAAGTGATCCTTTATTCTTGCAAAAAGATCCTAGATGGGCCAATGTCAAATATGGAGACAATACAATAGGCGGTGCAGGTTGTGGTCCGGTATGTTTGTCTATGGTTGCATTTTCTTTGACGAGGGATGACACTATCACACCTATTAAAGTGGCAAAGTATGCTGAAAAGAATGGTCATTATGTTAAAAATGCTGGAACAGCGTGGTCGTTGTTTACAGCAGGTGGTGAACACTTTGGTTTGAAGGTTAATGGACTGTCTATTTCTGAATCAGAAATGAAAAACTCACTAGATAATGGAGCTAAATTAATCTTAAGTGTTAAGCCAGGAGTATTCTCAAAAGGACACCATATAATAGAGATTTATGGATACGATAATGATGGTTTTAAAGTGAATGAACCGCTAAGTAGAAAGCGAAGTGCTAGGAAGTATAAGTTTGATGAGTTTAAAGGCATAATTAAGGCAATTTGGGCCTATAATAACTAAATTTAAGGGTAGAAAACAAAGCCGATTTATGAGATAATATCAATGATGTGAGCAACAATTTATTGTTCTTATAAATAAAAAATATAAAGGAGTATTTCATGATTTATTCAAAAGAAGTTGAAATGATGTGCCCAGTAGCTAAGGGTGCAAAGCATGAACCAGCACCTATTCCTGAAGAAGGCAAATGGGTTCACGCTAAAGAAGTTAAAGACATTTCAGGTTTTACACATGGTGTAGGTTGGTGTGCACCTCAGCAGGGAGCATGTAAGCTTACTCTTAATGTAAAAGAAGGTGTTATAGAAGAAGCATTAATCGAGACAGTCGGTTGTTCAGGTATGACACATTCAGCAGCTATGGCTGCAGAGATTTTGCAGGGCAAGACTATTTTAGAAGCATTAAATACAGACCTTGTATGTGATGCTATCAACACAGCTATGAGAGAACTATTCTTACAGATCGTTTACGGTCGTACACAGAGTGCTTTCTCAGATGACGGTCTTGTAGTGGGTGCAGGTCTTGAAGACTTAGGAAAAGGTCTTCGTTCACAAGTTGGTACTATGTACGCTACCAAAGAAAAAGGTCCTCGTTACTTAGAGATGGCTGAAGGTTATGTTACAGGTATCGCATTGGACGATGATGATGAAATTATTGGTTACCAGTTTGTTAATCTAGGAAAGATGACAGACTTCATTAAAGCAGGCGATGATGCAAACACAGCATGGGAAAAAGCTAAGGGTCAGTATGGCCGTGTAGATGATGCTGCTAAAATCATCGACCCAAGAAAGGAATAGGAGGTGACGATAATGGCATTGTTTGAATCATATGAGAGAAGAATAGATCAGATTAATTCTGTTTTAAATAGTTATGGTATTGCTTCTATAGAAGAAGCTGAACAGATTACTAAGGATGCTGGACTTAACGTTTATGATCAGATTAAAGGTATCCAACCTATCTGTTTTGAAAATGCATGCTGGGCTTACACAGTAGGTGCAGCTATCGCTATCAAGAAAGATTGTAGAAGAGCTGCTGATGCTGCTGCAGCTATCGGTGAAGGTCTTCAGGCTTTCTGTATTCCAGGTTCAGTTGCTGACCACCGTAAGGTAGGTTTAGGACATGGTAACCTAGGAAAGATGTTATTAGAAGAAGAGACTGAGTGTTTTGCATTCCTAGCAGGTCACGAGTCATTTGCCGCAGCTGAAGGTGCTATCGGTATCGCAGAGAAGGCTAACAAGGTAAGACAAAAACCTTTAAGAGTTATTCTTAACGGTCTAGGAAAAGACGCAGCTCAGATTATTTCTAGAATTAATGGTTTTACATATGTTGAGACTAAGTATGATTACTCAACAGCTACACTTAATGTAGAATATGAGAAGGCTTATTCAGATGGCCTTCGTGCTACAGTTAAGTGCTACGGTGCTGATGATGTTCAGGAAGGTGTTGCTATTATGCACCACGAGAATGTTGGCGTTTCTATCACAGGTAACTCCACAAACCCTACAAGATTCCAGCATCCAGTAGCAGGCACATACAAGAAAGAATGTGTAGAGCAAGGTAAGAAATACTTCTCAGTAGCTTCAGGTGGTGGTACAGGACGTACACTTCACCCAGATAATATGGCTGCTGGTCCAGCTTCATACGGTATGACTGATACACTAGGAAGAATGCACTCTGATGCTCAGTTTGCAGGTTCTTCATCTGTACCAGCTCACGTTGAAATGATGGGACTTATCGGCGCTGGAAACAACCCAATGGTTGGTATGACAGTGGCTGTTGCAGTTAGCATCCAACAGGCTGCTGACGAAGGCAAGTTTTAATTAAACTTATTATAGGCAAGGGATTAGTTTCCCTTGCCTTTGATTTTTGATTTGTATTAATTACAAAAATATAAGTAGTTGGAGAGAAAAATGAGCGAGAAAAAAGAGAGCAAATTCAAAAAATGGATTAAACTACTAAAGGAGAATCCTGTAAGTCCAAAATTGAAAAGGATTTCATGGATTGCTAACTTTGCGGCAGTAGTAGCATTTATTTTTCTACATATCGTTTTATGGTATTTTGTTTCATACAAAAACTATTTGCTACTAGACTATGTGCCAGTTGGAATAATAATAGTTCCAGAAATACTTCTTTTGATAGCTGTTATCTTCCCATTCTTGATTAAGTTTGGTAGAAAGAGAACATATATTTCTATTACTATTTCATTGGTAGTAGCTGTAGCGCTATTTGTAACAGGCATTTGGGGTATAGCATTTAACAAGAGCATCAAAGATTTTATCAGTTCATTTGACAATGCTGTAACTACAATATCAAACAACAGCAAAGTTTCTACAGATGACTACAATGTGTTTGTTCAAAAGACTGATCCAGCACATGATCTTGCAGATACAGCTGATTATACATTTGGTGTTGTAAATAACTATGATGTGGATGATATGCACTCAGTAGTTTTGATGTGTGAAGACGCCCTAAAGAAACCAATTAAGCTTAAGAAGTTTAATGATGTAGCAGAACTAGCTGAAGGACTTATCCAAAAGAAGTGTCAGGCTATCATAGTTGATGATTCTTTGATGAGTATGATAGTGGAAGCTGGAGATACTACAGATGACGATAAAAACAATGGACCATATGCTAACTTTAGTAAGTCTTTGAAGATAGTTAAAGGTTTTTCAGTTAAAAATGAGTTAGCGCCTATGGATGACCCAGGAAATGTTAGTAAGAGATGCTTTAATGTATTCTTGAGTGGTATTGATACAGGCGGAGATGTTACAAACAAGAGTCAAAGTGACGTTAACGTTATACTTTCTATCAATCCTAACACTAATACAATAGTAGGAGTATCTACACCTAGCGATTATTATGTTCCTTTGTCTATCTCAGGTACAGAAAAAGACAAGCTTTGCTACGCTGGTAATTATGGTATTGACGTTTCTATGAAGACCTTGTCATTTTTCTATGGAATAGATATCGATTACTATGTTCGTATGAATTTCACAGGATTTAAAGATATTATCGACGAATTAGGTGGAATTGATGTGGAATCTGATTACGCATTCGAAACACACGGATACAAGTTCAAAAAGGGCATGAATAAGAATTTGAATGGTGATCAAGCACTTTGGTTCGCTAGAGAGCGTAAATCACTTAAAAAGGGCGATGTTTCAAGAAGTAATAACCAGATGAAGGTTATTGAGGCTGTAATAGAAAAGACATCTACCAGCTCCATTCTTAGCGATTACAAAGAAATCTTGAAGAACATCAGTGAGAGTTTCCAGACAAATATGTCGAAGAATACTATGAAGTCTATCGTAAAGATGCAGGTTTCTAAGGGAGATAAGTGGAAAATCCACTTATACAGCGTTTCTGGAAAGAATGGAGTAGAAACTACATTCTCCATTCCAAGCTTGAAACAGCACGTATTAATCCCTAATACAAAGACTGTAAAGAAGGCTACAAAGTATTTTAAGCAGAATAAGTTTGGTAAAAAGATAAAATAACTACTTATTTACAAAAAGAAATAGAATGTAACAAATTTGTAATATTTTATTGACAAATTGTAACAAATAACGTATAATACACTCCGGAGCGTTGAAGAAACGCGAAAGGAGTGTATTTATTATTATGAATACTAAAAAGATTGTGATTAGTATTATTGCGGTTGTAGCTGTATTTGCAACAGCATTAGCACTAGGAACATACGATTTTGACGCTAAGAAGAGTGCTAACACAGTTAAAGCAGAGGTTTCAACTGTTAAATCAATCGAACCAATACAAATCCAAAAATCTGAAAACAAAGTAAACTTACTGAGCGAGACACCTATGGATAAGGCTTTTGCAAAAGCAAATGAGCAAAAGATAGCTAAAGCTAAGGCATTGGCCGCTAAAAAAGCTAAAAAGCTAGAAAAGATTAAAAAAGCAAAAGCAAAAAAGGCAAAATTAGAATCTCAGTACAAGAAACTAGGAACATTTAATGCTTCAGCATATTGTGGATGTGCATCATGTTGTGGATCAGCTGGTGGACATACAGCATCAGGAACTACACCACAGGCTGGTAGAACAATTGCTACTGACCCTTCAGTTATTCCACTAGGATCAAAAGTTTTGATTGATGGTAAGGAATATGTAGCTGAGGATACAGGTGGAGCCATCGGTGGTAAAAGAGTAGATATTTTCTTCTCATCACACAGCGCGGCACTACAGTTTGGTCGTAGAAGCGTAGAAGTAAAGATTAAAAAGTAAATAGTAAAGAGTCTTGCGAAGCAAGGCTCTTTTTTGTATAATTTACACATTGCGAGACAAACTTGGAGGAATTATGGATACAGAGAATAAAGCACCAGAATCCAAAAATTTTATAGAGCAGATTATCGATAAAGATCTAGAAGAGGGTAGATTTGACCATGTTCAGACAAGATTTC